>DATNIV010000306.1:0-3209 GCA_035604255.1 Telmatospirillum sp.
TGGACCCTGCCTTTATCGATGGTGATTTCACCGTACAACGCAGCCGTCAATCCAAAGATAAGACCGCCTTGCAATTGCGCGACCACCGTATCGGGATTGACCACGATGCCGGTGTCCACCGCCGAGACGATACGGCGGACCCGGATTTCGCCGTTCTCGTCCACCTCGGCTTCGACGACGGTGGCGATATGGCTGCCGAACGCGGTCTGCACCGCGATGCCCCGCCCCGTACGGGCGGGGAGCGACCGTCCCCAGTCGGCCTTGCTGGCCGCCAGATCGAGCGCTGCCTGAAGGCGGGGTGATTTTCCAAGCATGTCGCGGCGGAAGGCGACGGGATCCTTGCCGGCTTTTTTCGCCAATTCGTCCATGAAGCTTTCGATGGCGAAGACATTGTTGTTGGGGCCGACCCCCCGCCAGAAGCCGGTGGGCACGGCGGGGGGTTCGTCTCGCACATAGTCGACGAAGAGATTGGGAATGTCGTAAGGAATGTCGGCGGCGCTGTCGATGGCGTCGATATCGATGCCCTTTTGGAAGGCGGGCGGCAACCAACGGGCGATGATCGACGAACCGGTGATGCGGTGCTTCCAGCCGATAATTCTGCCCCCCGACAGGCTCGCTGAAATCCGGTTGCGATAGACCGGCCGATAGGCGTCATGCTGAATGTCCTCTTCACGGCTCCACACGACCTTGACCGGCGCGTCGACGTGGCGGGCGATGCGGACCGCCTTTTCGATGCCGTCGACCTCCAGCCTGCGACCGAAACCGCCGCCGATCAGCAGATTGTGCACCGTGACCTTTTCGAGGGGGAGGCCGGTGATTTTGGCGGCGACAGCTTGGGCGCGCGACAACACCTGAGTGCCGACCCATATCTCGCAGGCATCGGCGTTAAGATGAACGGTGCAGTTCATCGGTTCCAACGTCGCGTGGGCGAGAAAGGGAAGTTCATAGGCGGCTTCGAGCAGATCGCCCTTGGTCAAGGCATTGGTTGCGTCACCTTGGGTGTTGGCGACCGCCCCTTCCTTTTCGCTGGCGGCGCGGAGCTGTTTCCAGATTTCGTCCGACGTAACGGCGGCGTTGACACCTTCGTTCCAGGTAATGGCCAGCGCCGCCAGCCCTTGCTTGGCCGCCCACATGTGATCGCCGACCACGGCGACCAAGTCGTCGAGGACGACGATCTGGCGGACACCGGGAACGCTTTTGGCCTTGGTATCATCGACATGCCTGACCGTGCCGCCGAACACGGGGCAGGTGGCCAGCGTGGCGAATCGCACGCCCGGCGGCATGGCGTCGATTCCATAAATCACCTTGCCATTGACCTTGTCGGGCGTATCCAGTCGTTTGAGCGGTCGACCGATGAGCTTGAAATTGCTGACCGGTTTCAAAGGAGGATCTTGCGGTGGCGTCAGCCCGGTGGTGTGTTCGATCAGCGCGCCGTAGGCAGCTTTGCGTCCACTCGCATCATGGAAGACTTCGTTCTTGTCCGTGCGGCAACTCGCCGGATCGACTTGCCATAGAGTCGCCGCGGCTTGTACCAAGAGGGCGCGCGCACCGGCGCCGGCCTTGCGAAGTGGCATCCAGAAGGCCCGGATCGAATTGGAATTGCCGGTGACTTGGATCTTGAAGGTGGGATTGGCATAGAGCGCATCGTTTGGTGGAGCGGCTTCCAGCGTGACCTGTTCGAAGGTGGCGTCGAGTTCTTCGGCCAGGATCATGGCGACGGCGGTGTAGATGCCTTGGCCCATCTCCACCTGCGGCATGATCAGGGTGATCTGGCCTTGACGGTCGATACGGATGAAAGCGTTGGGGGCGAAGACATCCGCCTTGGCATCGGCGGCGATCGCGAAAGGCATATGGAAGCCCACCAGCAAGATGCTACCGGCGGCGAGGCCCGATTTCAGGAAAGCGCGTCGGGTCGGGGTCGTTTGTGGTGTTGTCGCGTCGGACATCATCGAACCTCGTCTGGACCCGTTTAAATCGATTTGGCCGCTCGTTTGATGGCGTCGCGGATCCGCACATAGGTTCCGCAGCGGCAGATATTCCCCGCCATCGCCGCATCGATGTCGGAGTCGTCGGGGTGAGGGATGGCATTCAACAGCGCCACCGCCGACATGATCTGTCCCGACTGGCAATAGCCGCATTGGATCACTTCGAGATCGAGCCAGGCTTTTTGCACCTTGGCGCCGGTGGGCGTTGTGGAGATGCCTTCGATCGTCGTGACGGCGCGCTCGCCGATCGAGCCCACCGGCAGAAGACAGGAGCGGACGGGTACGCCGTCTATATGCACCGTGCACGCGCCGCATTGCGCGATGCCGAAGCCGAATTTCGTGCCGGTCAGGCCCAAAATATCGCGCAGCACCCAGAGAAGCGGCATATCGGCGGGCGCATCGACCGTCTTCACGTCACCATTTATTCGGAGGCTGATCATAAAGGCATCCCTGCAATCCCCTGGGAGGGTGTCGGCAAGCAGATCGGTTATTTCGCGGATATCGCCGGTTTGACTTGTCGGATCGAGACTGACGTCGATTGTGCGATGCCCGCCTGACTTAAGAACCGCGAATAAAGGAGAGATGTGGGGAGAATCAGTTACAATATCAATGGTGAAACATTTCTGGGCATGCCGGCGTGTTGCCCGGTCCCCATCGGGTTGTTGCGCAAAAGGTCGCCGCATATTTGGAGATTGCCTCCGCCGACTGGCGCGCGCACCATCGAATATGTGGAGATAGCGGTGTCATCGATGGCCTGTTTCACCGTGCCGGACGGGGCGGGGGAGCACGTCCAATGGGCACTGTCGCTTCACTCTTTTCGCCGATCGGCGGTAAATCTCCTATCGAGGACGGCCAGATAATGACATCGACGATCACCTTTCTGGGCGCCGCGGGAACAGTGACGGGATCTTCCTATCTGGTCGAACATGCCGGACGCCGTCTGCTCGTCGATTGCGGCATGTTTCAGGGGCCGAAGACGCTCAAGGAGCTCAATTACCGCCCCTTTCCGTTTCGACCCGACGAGATTGGCGCGGTGCTGCTGACGCACGCGCATATCGACCACAGCGGCCTTCTGCCAAAACTGGTCAATGCCGGTTATCGCGGACGGATCATCACGACGGAAGGTTCGCGCGATCTGCTGACCTACATGCTGCCCGATTCCGGTTACATCCAGGAAACGGAGGTCGATCATCTGAACAAGCGGTTGCATCAGCGCGGCGACGC
>DATNIV010000307.1:0-4868 GCA_035604255.1 Telmatospirillum sp.
TTCCCAACTGTCCGCTTGGCGGCCACCAAACGCGCACCTCCGACCAATCGTTGGCTTCGGATATGTCGACAACCGGCATATCCTCGGTCACGCGATGGTGAACCCAGTTGGCCTGGGTGACGAGGATTTTTCTCTCGGAAAGAAGTCTGGTCACGACGGCGGCATGACCGTCCGGCAACCGGGACGTGCGGCGAAACGTCAGCACGGCGCCAACCTCCGGCGTCGAACTGCGATTGTACCGGCCGGCGGCCTCCTGCCACCAATCAGCGGCGGGCCCCTTCAGATTGACGCCGGACAGCGCGCGTGCGAACGGAGCGCACTCCAACGCCACAACACCGCCGACATAGCCACCGACATGACCATCATCCGTACCGACCGTCGGCGTCGGTGGCGTAGCCACAGGCATGCTCCCCCTGTCCGAGGCACAACCGGCGAGGCCGACAAGAGCGACCACAAACAACAATCGACGAAGCATAGTAATCGCGCATGAAAATGGCCTATCCGATATCTCTCGGACAGGCATCCCATTCACAATTATCAATCCCATTTCGAATCAACCCGTTGCTGCGCCGATCGATACACAACCATCACACCGTTCTCACCAAATTTGTCCAAGGAGAAATAACGATAACGCATCTCGACGGTGATCAAAAATTCAAAGATTGCGTTTTTGAAACTATGACAGCATAGAATCACCTTTTTGTTATAAACACAACATTATTGCAAGGCAATGTGGTCGCATTTTTGAATTGAATCGACCACCCTAACTTTGGTGGCTTCACCACGAAGACACGAAGTTCGCGAAGGAAAAACAATAACTTGGCGCCATCCAGATACCTCACCCTGACGGTGAGTGACGTCACGCTTTCTTCATATTGATAAATCTTCGTGTTCTTCGCGTCTTCGTGGTGAACTGCTCTTTTTAGGGTGATGTCGGTGGTGGCAGTTCTTATGACAGCGGCCGAATTGCCGTGATGATCGGCTGATAGTAACCTGTCTCATCGGGTGAATGGACGCGGACGCGTTCGAACCCCGCTTCGCTCGCCAGGGCAACCATCTCATGGGTCGGCACGGCCCGGTAACATCCGACGAAATGACGACTGTCCCATCCCTGTTCACGCTGCCGGGAGATGTGAAGATGGACGGTGTAACGACGATCATCCTGCCAGTCCCAAATCTGGAAGACGATGCGTCTTGCCCCACCATCGTCAAAAAACGACGGAGGCATGACGGCCGGCCTTTCCTTGAGGAGGGGCGCGTAATCCCGGAGACTGAGGACGAGGGTGCCGCCTGGCGTTAAACGGGCGCGCATGCCGTCTCCCCCGGCTCAGCGCCCCCCGTCCCGCTCGTCAAGCAATGCCCGCACAGCACGCACCATGGAGACCATACCCGTCCCGCTGTGCGCCGTCCAATCGGCATGGGCCAGATCATCGACAAGAAACAGATCGGCTTTCGGCACGGCCGTTGCCAGCTTGCGGCTTTCGCCAGCCGGTATGATCGCATCCCCTCGACCGTGAATCAGCAACAGATGGGCTGTCAAACCGGAGAGATCCTTGGTTTTGAGATCGAGCGCCCGAATGTCGTCGCCAATGATTGGCGGCAACCGGGAGAGCAGATCTGGAACGCGCGTCGGATCGCCATTGGCCAGCAGATCGTAAATGGCGCGTCCGCCCGATGTCAGACGCGGGGCCAGATCATCCAGCGACGCCGTCGGATCTGCCCGGCGCCGCGCCGCCATCAGACCGAGCAAGGCGCGATCGCCACTATCCCAAAGACGCGCCGCGTTGCTTTCCACGAACACCCATTTCCCATAGGCATTGGGCGTGCGCTCTTGCCAGCGTCCGTCTTCGAAATACCGTCCCGTCGTGAAGAAGCCGATCACCGCGCCGAGGTCGTAATAGCCGCCGACGCCAACCACGAAGGCCAGTTTGTCGCCCAGCCGCCGGGCCGCCAGAACGGCGGGACCGACCGCGTAGGAAATGGCGGCGACACCAACGCGGCGTTGCGTTTTCCCCAACGCGAGAACGGCGTCGGCCACGTCGTCGATATTCTCGGGGCCAACCCGCAACGCCTTCTGGCTGGCGATATCGGGAATCAGCACGGTAAACCCGGCTCCCGCCAGCAGCGCCGCGACCCGACTCAGGCGAGGATCGTCCTTGCCTGCGGCGGCGGCGCCGGGCACCAGAACCAAACCGGCCCCTTTAGCCCCTTGCGCGGGATAGAGATCGCCTTGATGGGGCCGCCCATCGCTCTCATAAACGATAGGCAACCGCGTGACATCCGGTGGCGCGCCATCGGCTAGCGCCACGACCAGCCGTAAGCTTTCGATCCACGGTCTTGCCGCGATAACGGCAAGACCCAACGCGAAAACCGCGACCAGCAGGACGCGAAGCCTGCGCCCTGTCCGATCACGAGAAGCGCTCAATCAGCCCCGTTCGACTTGCGTGACGTCGCGCACGGCGCCTTTGGCGGCACTGGTGGTCAGTGCGGCATAGGCCCGCAAAGCCTGCGACACCTCACGCTGCCGGGCAACCGGCTTCCAGGCTTTGGCCCCCCTCGCCTCCATGGCGACACGCCGCGCCGCCAATTGCTCGGCAGACAGCTTGACGCCGATCTTGCGGTTGGGGATATCGATTTCGATGATATCGCCGGCCTCGACCAGACCGATGGCGCCGCCTTCCGCCGCTTCCGGGGAAATGTGCCCCAGCGACAGCCCCGAAGTGCCGCCCGAAAAACGCCCATCGGTGATCAGCGCACAGGCCTTGCCCAAGCCCCGGCTTTTCAAATAACTGGTGGGATAAAGCATTTCCTGCATACCAGGACCGCCCTTCGGCCCTTCGTAGCGGATCAGCACCACATCGCCTTCCTTGACGTCGCCGCCCAGGATCTTGGCGACGGCCTCCTCCTGGCTTTCGCAAATCACCACAGGACCGGAGAACACGAGATTGCTCTTATCGACTCCCGCCGTCTTCACGATACAGCCGTCCTCGGCAATATTGCCGTAGAGCACGGCCAGACCGCCGTCCTTGCTGTAGGCATGCTCCATGTCGCGGATGACGCCTTCCTTGCGATCGATATCCAGGGTTTCGAAACGAACGGATTGACTGAAGGCCTCGATCGTCCGCACGCCACCCGCTGCCGCCCGATAAAAGTCATGAATCGCCGGATCGTTCGACTGACAGACGTCCCATTTCTTGAGAGCGGCGGCCATGCTGGGCGCATGCACGGTGGCGACATCCCGGTTCAACAGGCCGGCCCGATCCAATTCTCCCAGGATCGCCATGATGCCACCGGCCCGATGAACGTCCTCGAGATGGACATCGTGCACGCTGGGCGCCACCTTGCAGAGATTGGGCACACGACGCGACAGTCGGTCGATATCGGCCATGGTGAATTCGACGCCACCTTCTTGAGCGGCCGCCAGCAGATGCAACACCGTGTTGGTCGATCCGCCCATGGAGATATCGAGCGTCATGGCGTTTTCGAACGCCTGGAAATTGGCGATGGACCGCGGCAACACCGAAGAGTCGCCCTCTTCGTAATAGCGTTTGGCCAGCGCGACGGCCACGCGGCCGGCATTCAGGAACAGTTCCTTGCGATCGGCATGCGTGGCCACCAGAGAGCCGTTTCCGGGCAAGGACAGTCCAAGCGCCTCGGTCAGGCAGTTCATCGAATTGGCGGTGAACATACCGGAACAGGAGCCGCAGGTCGGACAGGAGGACCGCTCATATTCGGCGACATCTTCGTCACTGACCCGATCGTCGGCGGCGACGATCATCGCGTCGATGAGATCGACCGAATGAACCGTATTATCCGCCAGTTTGACCTTGCCCGCCTCCATCGGTCCACCGGAGACGAATACCGTCGGGATATTCAGGCGCAACGACGCCATCAGCATGCCGGGGGTGATCTTGTCGCAATTGGATATGCAGACCAGCGCATCGGCGCAATGGGCATTGACCATATATTCCACGGCATCGGCGATCAGTTCGCGGGATGGCAAGGAATAGAGCATGCCGGAATGCCCCATGGCGATGCCGTCATCCACCGCGATGGTGTTGAATTCCTTGGCGACGCCACCAACCGCCTCGATTTCACGGGCGACCATTTGTCCCAGGTCCTTGAGATGGACATGGCCGGGAACGAATTGGGTGAAAGAATTGGCGATCGCGATAATCGGCTTGCCGAAATCGCCGTCCGTCATTCCAGTGGCACGCCACAATCCGCGTGCGCCGGCCATATTGCGACCATGGGTGGAGGTACGGGAACGATATTCGGGCATGACCAGAATCCTTCAATGCGACGGAAGAGATATCCGAAGACCATAACGATATGGCGTGCCAAGGGGAAGAGAAGAGCGATAATTTCGTCACGCGGCAAGGAGCGGTCGTGGCGAACCCCTCATTTTTCATCCCCCTGTCGCTGGCGTCCGGCGATCCAAGCATGTGCATGCAGTGTTAAGATCAATTCGGATAACGCGGCCTTACGTGATACGCTTAATTGTTGTAAAACAGTCTTATGGAACACCTCATATCACCCCATTGACGGCGCCTTTCGTTGCACCCGTGACATCAATCACACAAGAGAAAGATATGGAAGACCTGATCGCCCCGAATCTATTTTTACCTCGGGAATGCGCGCGTCTTGCTGTTGAAATGCGAGAATCCTTCATCCGGGAAACATATGCTCAGTGCAATGAAGACATTATTATTGAAAGTATTTTTCGAAGCCTCATGTTTCGTACAAGGCGTCAGATGAATCAGCTGCGTTATATCGAGATTGGTGCCAATCATCCGATACATCATAGTAGCACCTATCTACTATATCGACGTTACGAAGCTCGTGGAGTTCTCATCGAACAAATACCC
>DATNIV010000308.1:0-2692 GCA_035604255.1 Telmatospirillum sp.
ATGCCGAGAATGCCCTTCAAATCACCCATCTTCTTGATCTGGCGAAACTGCGCCGCCATATCGTCGAGATCGAATTTGCCCTTGGCCATCCTGGCCGCGAGCTTTTCCGCCTCGTCTTCTTCGAAACTGCCGATGGCCTTCTCGACCAGCGACACCACGTCGCCCATGCCGAGAATGCGCCCGGCGACCCGGTCGGGATGGAACACCTCGAGCGCGTCGAGCTTTTCGCCGGCGCCCAGGAATTTGATCGGCCGGCCGGTCACCGCGCGCATGGACAGCGCAGCGCCACCCCGGGCGTCACCATCGACGCGGGTCAACACCATCCCGGTCACGCCGATTTTCTGATTGAACTCGCGGGCCAAATTGACCGCGTCCTGCCCGGTCATCGCATCGACGACCAGCAAAATCTCCGCCGGTGTCACGGCATCGCGGACCTCGGCGACCTCGGCCATCAGGACGTCGTCGATATGAAGACGGCCGGCGGTGTCGAGGATGACCACGTCATAGCCTTCGCGGCGCCCGGTTTCCATGGCGCGCCGGGCAATGGCCACCGGCTTTTCACCCATCAGAATCGGCAGCGAACCGACATCGGCTTGCTTCGCCAGGATTTCCAATTGTTGCTGGGCGGCCGGACGATAGATATCGAGAGACGCCAGCAGAACCTTTTTCTTGTCGAGCGTCTTCAGGCGTAACGCGATCTTCGCCGAGGTCGTGGTCTTGCCCGAGCCTTGCAGACCGACCATCAGCACGGGAACCGGCGGCGTGGCGACCAGATTGATCTCTTCGGCGGTGCCCAAGGTCTCGACGAGACAGTCGTGGACGATCTTGATGACCATCTGGCCGGGCGTGATGCTGCGCACCACGTCTTGGCCGACGGCGCGTTCCTTGACCGCCGCAATGAAGTCCTTGACCACGGGAAGCGCCACGTCGGCCTCAAGCAGAGCCACACGCACCTCGCGCAAAGCCTCCGAGACATCGGTCTCGGACAGCGCGCCGCGCCGCTTCAACCGCTCGAAGACATCACTCAGACGTGAACTCAGACTTTCGAACATGACCCTTCGACCAAATCCTCGACCATCGCGGCTGCGCCCTTCAGCCAAACGAAAACGGACCGGTGCGCGAGCCTTCGCGGACCGGCCGGCCTCCTCGGAGGCAAACGGCGTCTCAGTTCCCTGAGAGACGGGGTTTGTACGCTGGCACGAGCAGGCGAGTCAAGTGCCGTGTGACGCCATTGGACCATGAGGTCTTCGGGAGATGCAGGCGTCGGCATCGTACCGGGTGTTCTTGTCGGCAGTGGCCGTCACAATGGCCGCGCGTCACGCATCACGTTGGCGCGATAGCGTTCGTGAATGGCGTCGATCGTATGGATATCGACCGACACCCCGGTGAGATCTTCAGCCTCGCGCTTGGCCCGCACCAGCGTCAATAATGTCGTCCCGTCGGGCGCGTCGACGAGAAGATCGATATCGCTGCCCTCCCGGTCTTCGCCGCGCGCCGCCGAACCGAAGACCCGCAGGTTGGCAAAGCGGTACCGAGAGGCAATGTCCAACAGAGCCCCGCGATAATGAACAATGGCATCCGACGGACGCATGGCGACCGATCCCTCAACAACGTCGATGCTTTTCAATAAGATCAGTTTACCACTGCGGCAATCATGTGTCACCTGAGGCGACATACCTATGCCGTCAAGCGCAGGCTGAACGCGAGAATGAAGCCCGTGTCATCCTGGGCAGCGCGGAGTTCGCGATTGCCCAAAAATTTGTGGATGCCGCCAACGTTTATTCACAGAATCCCATCGCCCTGCAACTTCGCGCCATGAATATCGTCTATGAAACGACAAAAGAGAGAGGCTCCACGATACTCATTCCGACAGCCTTGGCCGACGCCATGAACCCAGGCGGCATTCTTGGTCTCGCTCAGACGACAAAGAATAATAGCGACGTGCGCCGATGAACGGTCATCAGCGCTTTCAGTCGCCAGCGCCGCCCTCCGGCGGCTTCGGCTTTCGCCGGACGACCGGCGCGGGCGCGGACGATCCCAACCAGCGATCAGTCAAACTCATCGCTGGTTGGGATAAGACCTGATTACAAAAAGCAACCGTTGTCGGAAATTGATCGCCGGTCAGACGTCCACCGTCACCGGTCGCACCAGACCGGCGGCCTGTTTCGCCCGGCGCAACGCTTCGTCGGTGTCAACGCCGGTGGCGAGCGCCACGCCCATGCGGCGCTTGATGAAGCTTTCCGGCTTGCCGAACAGGCGAAGATCGCTTTCCGGCACCGCCAAGGCGGCCTCGATGCCGTCAAACGCGATGGCTTTGGCATCCACGCCGCCGTAGATCACCGCCGAGGCGCCGGGGGCGCGCAAAGCCACGTCCACGGGCAGACCGAGAATGGCCCTGGCGTGCAGATCGAACTCGGACAGGCGTTGCGAGGCCAAGGTCACCAAGCCGGTGTCGTGCGGCCGTGGACTGACCTCGGAAAACCACACCTGATCGCCCTTGACGAACAATTCGACGCCGAAAATACCACGTCCGCCCAAATCGCCGGTGATGCGCCGCGCAATGTCCTGAGCACCCGCAAGCGCTTTTTCGCTCATCGCCTGCGGCTGCCAGGAGGCGACATAATCGCCGTTCTTCTGGATGTGACCGATCGGCGCACAGAGAAACGTTTCCACCTCTCCCGAAGACCCGATG
>DATNIV010000309.1:0-7220 GCA_035604255.1 Telmatospirillum sp.
CCGCCTTCTATTGTCTGCTCGGCGGTATCTGGATCCTCGTCTCCGCCAGTCCTGTCACTTTTTGGGGCGGCACGAGCACCGGATCAGTGATGGTGGGCAAGGAACTGGCAATCGTCTCGATAACGGCGATCCTGCTCTATCTGTTCATGACCCTGGCGATTCGCGAGAAGCCACATGTCAGCGCCCAGAGCGTCATCCGTGAGATCAGCGAACGGAAAGACGCTGAACTCGCCTTGTCGAATGCGCAAAGCCGGGCGCTGTTGCAGGAAAGCCGCGATCTCCTGCTCAATCTCGTCGCGCAGGTTCCGGGGATCGTCTTCCAATATCGCCTCTATCCGGACGGACGCTCCGGATTTCCCTTCATCAATGAGGCTGTCCAAGAGCTCTACGGACTCTCTCCGGAACAAGTGCAGGACGATGCCGCGGCGATCTTCGCCTATCAGCACCCGGACGATGCCGCGGGAATAACGGCGTCCATCCAGGACTCCGCCCGCACGCTCGGCATCTGGCACCATGAATACCGGATCCAGCTTCCCCACTTGGGCGTGCGCTGGCGCTTGGGCAACGCCAAACCGCAGAAACTGGAAGACGGTAGTATCCTATGGCATGGGTTCATTACCGACATTACCGAACGCAAGGCGGCCCAAGAGCAGATCGAGTTCCTGGCCCAACATGATGCTCTGACCAAACTGCCCAACCGCCTGCTCGGCAAGGACCGCATGGAACGGGCCATGGTGGTGTCTCACCGATTGGGTCGCAAAACAGCCCTCTTGTTCGTCGATGTCGACCATTTCAAACGGATCAACGATTCACTCGGACAGGCGGTTGGCGACGCTCTTCTTCAAACCTTGGCGCAGCGTTTCCAAGGCTGCATCCGGGAAACAGACACTCTGTGCCGCCAAGGAGCGGATGAGTTTCTGGTGATCCTGCCGTCCATCGAGGATCCCGAAACGATCAATCGCGTGGCCGCCCAGATTCTGCAAAAAATGGCCATCCTCTTCAAAGTCGATGACCTTGAGCTGCATCCCACGGTCTCCATCGGGATCTCCGTCTATCCCGACGATGGCGTCGATTTCGATTCACTGCTCAAGCGGGCCGAAACGGCGGTGTATCACGCCAAGGAATCGGGCCGAAATACCTATCGGTTCTTCGCCGACCAAATGAACGTCGATGCCGACGAATATCTCATCATGCTCAACGGTTTGCGTGGCGCCTTGGATCGCCAGGAATTCGTCTTGCACTACCAGCCGCAAATCGATCTGGCCAAGAACCAAATCATTGGCAGCGAAGCCCTCATCCGTTGGAATCATCCGGAGCTGGGCCTCGTCGCACCTGGACGATTCATTTCCATTGCCGAAGACAGTGGCCTGATCGTCGAGATCGGCGAGTGGGTGTTGCAGGAAGCCTGTCGACAAGCGGCCGTTTGGCGAAAGGCGGGGCTGAAGGAAATGGTCGTCGCCGTCAATCTGTCAGCGATCCAGTTCAGGCGCGGCGAGTTGCTGCAAAGCGTTGGGCAAGCCTTGGCCTTGTCGGGACTGGACCCGCATTGCCTCGAACTGGAATTGACGGAAAGCATCCTCATCGAGGATACGGCAAATGTGCTGTCTGTCGTCAAACAGTTGAAATCGCTCGGTGTTAAGCTCTCCCTCGACGACTTTGGCACGGGCTATTCCAGCCTTGCCTATCTCAGGCGGCTTGACCTGGACAAGCTCAAAATCGATCAGTCCTTTGTCCGTGACATTGCGGGAGATCCGAACAATGAAACTCTGGTCAAGGCAATCGTGCAAATGGCACAAGGCCTGGGCCTAAGGACCATTGCCGAGGGTGTGGAAGATAGCGCCACCCTTGATGTCATTCGCCGCCACGGATGTGACGAGGTTCAGGGATTTCACTTCGCGAAAGCGATGCCGGCCGAGCAGTTCGCCCGTTATGTATCGGAGCACGTCAGTCCCGCAATGCCGCCAGCAACGCCTGGGCGGGATGGAGAAGAGCAACGCCACCGAACCGTTTGACCTGCGAACGGCAGGAGTATCCTGTCGCCAGGAGCCGTCCAACCTCCTGTTGGCCCTCGACATGCCGCTTCCAACTCAACGCGTAAATCCGCTCGGAGCTCTCGCGGTTCTTCGTTCCGTGACCATAAGTCCCGGCCATCCCGCAGCATCCACAGGACAGAACGTCGAGTTTCAAGCCAAGACGCGCGAAGAGCGTCACCCAGTCTTTCGTCGCCCCGGCCACGGTGCTGTGTTCGGTGCAATGCGGAAGCATCCGGTAAACGACAGCTTGCGTTGACGGCCGCTCCGGGGCATGCCGGACAAGCCATTCCTGCAATAACAGGACATTGGGCACTGCGTCCGTCCCCAGAGCTTCGACATATTCGTCCCGGTAGGTCAGGGTCATCGCCGGATCAACCCCCACCAGGGTTACCCCCGTCGCGGCCAAGGCGCGGAGATCGACAGCGCTGTTACGCGCCACGCGTTCGAACGCGCCAAGAAAGCCATGGATGTGCAAGGCTTTGCCATTCGGCCGATAAGGCGCCAGCCAGGGCCGAAAGCCCAGGCGTTGCAACAGCTCCAAAATGTCGAGGACGAGCTGGCTCTCGAAGTAGCTGGTGTAGGCATCCTGCACCACCACGACCGACCGCCGCCGCTCCTCGTCGCTCAACGCGCGCAACGCATCGGGCGTCGCCAACGCCCAGCCGCGCGCAGCGATCGCCCGGCGCAAATCGATTCCCGTCAGCAAAGGCGAGTCCACCAAGCCGAGCCGCCGCATCCCCTCGCGCCCCGCCCAACACCCGACCAACCCATTATACAGTCCGTGAATCCGCGCCATGGTCGGCAACAGATGTTCCAGCGTCGCGACGAGATAGTCCTTCGCCGGACGTAAGTAGCGCGCGTAGTAGAGTTCCAGAAACTTCGCGCGGAAACTTGGCACATTCACCTTGATCGGACAGCCGCCGACGCAGGATTTGCAGGACAGGCAACCGTCCATCGCCTCCTTGACCTCATGAGAGAAGTCCGGTTCGCCCTGACCACGCGCCAGTGTGTTGCGTAACCGGATCCCCCAAGTCCGCCAGCCCGGCGTCGCACGAAGCCGGCGCGCCTCGTCGACGGGATCCAGATTCAGAAGAGCGAGACGGCGCAACCACTCCTTGGTAAGCATGGCGCGGCCTTTAGGCGAATGCCGTCGTTCGCGTGTCGCCTTCCAGGACGGGCACATGGCCGTATCCGGATTCCAGTCATAGCAGGCGCCGTTGCCATTGCAGTTCATCGCCTCGTCATAGCCGGCGCGAACCGCCGCCGGCACCGTGCGGTCGGACTGACCACGCGTCGGCACTTCGTCGATCCGCAACAACGCGCCCTCGCCGGCGGTGGCGATCTTGCCGGGATTAAGCTGATTCCGCGGATCGAACGCCGCCTTGACCGCCTGCACAAGCGGATAAAGGCTGCCGAAAAATGCCGGCGAATATTCGGAGCGCACACCTTTCCCATGTTCGCCCCACAGCAACCCACCGTATTTTTGAGTCAAATTCGCCACCGCGTCGGTGATCTCGCGGATCAAGGGTTCCTGGGCCGGATCTTTCATATCGATGGCCGGTCGAACGTGCAAAACCCCGGCATCGGCGTGTCCAAACATGCCGTAGTCCAGTCCACGGGCATCGAGCAGGGCGCGAAACTCCTCGATATAATCCGCCAGATTTTCCGGCGGCACAGCCGTATCCTCGACGAAAGCGATCGGTCGCTTGTCACCTTGCGTATTTCCGAGAAGTCCGACGGCGCTCTTGCGCATGCCCCAAACGCGGCGCACCGCGGCCTCACCGCGCGCGATGGTAAAACCTCCGCGCCCCTTGATCCGTCCTTCCGCCGTCAAGACGCCGGTCAATCGAGTCAGCAAAGCCTCGACCTCGTCTTCGCTATCACCGACGAATTCGATCAAATTGACGCCCCTGACCGGGCCGGCATCGTCGTTTGGGAAAAACTCACGGGCCCCTTCCCAAACGATATCGTTCTGCGCCAGCGCCAGGACCTTGGAATCCACCGTCTCGATGGAGGCCGTCCCAAAAGCCATCATTGTCTGGGCGTCGCGCAGCGCGGCATTGAAGCTGTCATAACGTAGATTGAGCAACGCGCTGCATTTCGGGATGGGCAGAACGTTGAGCTTGGCTTCCACCACGGCGGCCAGCGTTCCTTCCGCGCCACAAAGCACGGAATTGAGATTGAACCGCCCGTCCTTGTCCCGAATATGCGCCAGATCATATCCGGTCAGACACCGATTCAGTTTGGGAAAACGGGCTTCGATCTCCGCCGCATGATCGCGCTCGATCGCATCGACGGCACGATGGACGGCCCCGATGCGATCGGTACGGCGCTGAACCTGTCGCAACGCCTCGGTATCGAGCGGACGGGAGACCCAGGTCTCGCCATCCAGCAAAACCGTCGTCAATTCGAGCACATGATTGCGCGTCTTGCCATACAGACAAGATCCTTGCCCGCTGGCGTCGGTGTTAATCATCCCACCGATGGTCGCGCGACTGGACGTCGACAATTCGGGCGCGAAAAACAAGCCATGCGGCTTCAGCGCCGCATTGAGTTGGTCCTTCACCACACCGGCCTGCACCCGAACCCAACGCCCGGCGGCATCGATTTCGAGAACCTGGTTCATATGCCGGGACAGATCCATGACCACACCATTGGTCAAGGACTGCCCGTTGGTTCCCGTGCCACCGCCACGCGCCGTCACCGTTACGGCCTGGAATTGTTCGCGCGACAGCAACCGCATGACCCGGGCAACGTCATCGCGATCCTTTGGAAAGACAACGGCCTGAGGCGGCAGTTGGTAGATCGAATTGTCCGTGGCGAAGGTCACCCGGTCGGCATCGGTCACCGAGATCTCACCGGTGAAACCGAACGCCCGCAACTCTTTCAGAAAATCTTGGGTCAGACGGGCGACCGGAAAGGTCTCGGGCAAACGGGGAATCATGGACATTCTCGATTGACGAAAAAAAACGGCTTACGCCTGCCCGAAAGATATCAGCTTGTCTGGTAAGCGGCCATTCGATTTCGCGCCTAGGGCCGGATGGTTTTAGGTCGAATCGCCAAGAGCGCTTCGACCTAAAAGCTTCAATCCGCCTCTATTCAATAAATAAGAGCGCGATGACAGCCCCATCAAATGGTCCGCACATCGTTTAAGAATTGCCCCACCACATCCTTGAGTTCCAACGCGTTGCGCGACAGCGACTGGGCTGACGACAAAACGATATCGGCGGCCTTTCCCGTTTCCTCCGCCGCCTCTGTCACACCCCCAATATTAACCGAGGCATTTTGCGTACCCGTGGCCGCGAGTTGCACGCTGTTGGCGATTTCGGAGGTGGCGGCGGACTGTTCCTCCACCGCGGCCGAAATGGCTGTGGCGATGTGATTGATCTCTTCAATGCGCCCGACGATGCCTGCGATAACCGCAACGGTCTCCTGAGTGGCCGCTTGAACGGCGCCGATCTGAGTGGTGATCTCCTCGGTGGCTTTGGCCGTTTGACTGGCGAGATTTTTCACTTCACCAGCCACCACGGCAAAGCCTTTTCCCGCCTCACCGGCTCTGGCCGCCTCGATGGTCGCGTTCAATGCCAAGAGATTGGTCTGGGCGGCGATACCATTGATCAGCTGGATCACTTCGCCGATTCGCACCGAACTATCGGCTAGGCTCTTCACTTGAGCGTTGGAGCGATGCGCCTCCTCGAACGCGGTTCGGGAAATGCTGCTGGACTGCTCGACCTGACGGGCAATCTCGCGGATTGACGCCGACAATTGCTCAGCGGCCGACGCCACGGTTTGAACACTGATCGACGCCTGCTCGGTCGCCGCCGCCGCCTCGTTGGCTTCGCCATCCGTTTTCGCGGCGGTGGCCGACATCGTCTGGGCGGTGGTTTGCAACTCGCCGGTCTCAGCGGAAACGATATCGAGAACCCGGGTCACGGCAAGATCGAAGTTTTGACAGAATTGAGCAACGCGCGACGCTTTCTCCAGTTCGGCCTTCCGGTGTTCGTTGGCCTCGCGTTCCACGGCCTGGGCCGCTTGCGTGCTTTGCCTCAACGACTCCAAGGTCTCCGCCAGCGTTCCAAGCTCATCCTTATGCCTGAATGGGGGGATCGGCACGCCGAACTCCATCCGGGACAAGCGTTCAACGGCGTCATCCAAGATACGGACGGGGCGCGCGAACCGCACCACGATCACGCGAACACCGAATATGGAGAGACCGATAATGGCAAAAAACCCAAAAGCCGACAGAATCATGGCGATCAAAGCGGACTGCGCCCGCGTTGCGAGATGCGCGAGTCCGGTATCGGACGCGGCAAAACCAATGGCGACCACGGGCTCGAAAGGTGTCCAGCACATTTGGGTAAAAGCCTTTGGCTCCATGGCCGCCTTGCCGGCGCCGTTCAAACTCCTGGTAATGTCATCCAACTTCCCTTGTGTCTCGGCATAGGCCTTGTGCGCCACGCTGATCCGCTCCTTCAGCACGGCAGCTCCGCCAACTGACGGAACGAGACGGTCCAGCAGCAGCCAGGACTCTTCTCCCCGCCCCTTGTAGGAATTGAGCTTGGCCGCAAGCTCAGGTGAAAGCGGCTCCCCGGAACTGACATTTTGCCGCATGGCGGTGCAATAGTTTCCCGCCACACTGCGAAGATTCCAAGCCGTCACCCGCACTTGCACCAGATCGCCAAGCGTTGTGTCAATCTTGCGGACATCGTTGCCGATGGCCATCGACATATCCTGAATGATATCGACCAGACTGAACGCGGCATCAACCCACGGCTGAATGGTCTTAACTTGGCGTTCGGCGCGCGGTTTGGCCGCCTCTTGGTCGACGAACGTGAATAACCGCACTTGCGCGGCCCCTTTGTCCGTCAGTTGCTCCAGCAAACGATCCTTGCCGTTAAAATCGACGGAAAGGCCGCGTCCGCGAGCGTGATCGACCATCTCGTCAAGGCCGGCGCGCGCTTTCGCAATCATCGGACGGGGATCCTCCTCACTGAGCAGGGTCGATGCCAAACCTCCGACCAGCGGTCTCGCCCGGGTGATGATCTCGAACATGTCCCGGTCGGACTCCGCCAATCTCGCAGCGGCGGTGACGAACCGATAGTCTGAAATATTGCCCGTCAGTGCCAAGCCGCCCAGAATGGCCGCAACCGAGACCAACAAAGCCATGACGACCAGAATCAGTCTGGA
>DATNIV010000310.1:0-11760 GCA_035604255.1 Telmatospirillum sp.
AATTATGAAGTTGGCCTGTTCTTCACCGCGCTCGGCGTCCCGATTTTACAAGGCTATGGCCAAACCGAAGCGGCTCCCGTCGTCAGTTGCAATCCGCCGGGACGGGTCAAATTGCACACGGTCGGCCCCCCGATGCTGGGCGTCGAAGTGAAAATTGCCGACGACGGAGAGATTCTGGTTCGCGGCAAGTTGGTCATGTCCGGTTATTGGAACGACCCCGACACCACCGCACAAGCCATTCGCGACGGCTGGCTGCACACCGGCGACATCGGACGGATCGACGAGGACGGGTTCATCCAGATCACCGACCGCAAGAAGGATATCATCGTCAATTCCGGCGGCGACAATATCTCGCCACAGAAGATCGAGGGATTGATCACCTTGCAGCCGGAGATCGCACAGGCGATGGTCTATGGTGATCGCCGCCCCCATTTGGTCGCCCTTCTGATCCCCGACGCCGAACATGCCGCCAGTTGGGCCGCCGCCAACGACAAACCGTCCGACCTGACGTCGCTGATCCATGACACCGATTTCCGGCGCCACATCGTCGAGGCGATTGATCGGGTCAATCGCAACCTGTCGACGATCGAAAAGGTTCGCCGTTTCATCATGCTGGACGAAGCATTTTCGGTAACCAATGAAATGAGCACGCCAACGCTGAAGATCAGGCGCCACATCATCATCGCCCGGCATGGCCAAGCGCTCAACGACCTCTACGAGGAACGCCGAGCTTAAGCGCGATTCCACCAAAAGTCATCCGGCTCTGGAGAGTCCCCGCTGTCTCATCTCCATCAATTGCATGGACAGCATGGCTGCCCCGGCAAATCGACGCGAGCGGATCACCTCGATTCGCGCTACCTCGTGAAGGCAGCCCATCGATCAAAATAAGGGGGCCGACGATGCCGCTTGAGTTGGCAATCAGCAAACTCTACGAAGACCTGCCTCGCCCGGGACAGGGCGTCGATAGTTGCACGCGCGAAGCCATTCGCTTGCTTCCACCGCTCAGAACGCCTCCCGCCATCATTGATCTCGGATGCGGTCGTGGCCACCAGACCATCGTTCTGGCCAGCCACTTCAAAGCCCCCGTCATCGCCGTTGACGAAAACCAATCCGCGCTCGACGAAATGTTGGATGCGGCAAGGGCCGCCGAGGTCGATTCCCTGATACAGCCGCGTCTTGGTTCGCTTTCGGCTCTGCCAGATGCGCCGGAAAGCTTCGATCTCGTCTGGAGTGAAAATGGCGTTAACGCCCTGGGTATGGAACGGGCCCTGACGCTCTGGTCGCCTTTGTTGCGCAAGCGCGGCATCCTGGTGATTGGCGATTGTTCCTGGCTTCTTCCCAATCCGCCAACGGAGGCCGTCTCCTTCTGGCGCCACTTCTATCCGGCGATGACGGACGTCGCCACCGTTCAGGCCCTGGCGCAAAAGGTCGGCTTACGCATCTACGACAGCTACGCCCTTCCCCGATCGGTCTGGCGTAGTGAATATTTTGAACCGCTCAGCCGACGCATCGCCAAGCGGCGTGACGAAGCGGCAACCAACCCCAGCCTCGACGTAGCCCTGCGACAGGCCGAAGCCGAGATTCAGATGTTCGATCGTTGGGGCGATCGGTTCCAATATGTGTTTTATCTGATGCGCCGTGCCTGAGGGAGGGAGGATCAGACATTCGTCGAAGCGATCCCGCTCCGACGAATGTCTTCGCACTCCGGACAACCGGAAAAGATGACGCTCACGCTCCGGCGCGCAGCAATTCGAGCACCTTTTCAGCAACGGCCGCCGATGAACCTGGGTTCTGTCCGGTGACGAGTTTGCCGTCGATCCGTACAAAACTACCCCAGTCAGGCCCCTTCTCGTATTGTCCGCCGAGGCGCGTCAGTTCGTCCTCGACCAGGAACGGCACGATGTCGGTCAGTTTAACCGCCTCTTCCTCACTGTTGCTGAAACCGGTCACCTTTTTGCCCTTCACCAGGGGCACGCCGTTCACGGTCGCATGACGTAACACGCCCGGCGCATGACAAACCGCCGACACCGGCTTACCTGCCGCCCAGAAGGATTCGATCAAGGCGATCGAGGTCTTGTCTTCGGAAAGATCCCAGAGCGGGCCATGGCCACCGGCATAGAAGATGGCATCGAAATCAGCGGCGGCGGTTCCGGACAATTTCACTGTCTTGGCAAGAGCGGCCAAGGCCGTCGCATCCGCCTTGAAGCGGCGTGTCGCGTCGGTCTGCGCCGAAGGATCGTCGCTGCGCGGATCGAGCGGCGGCTGCCCCCCTTTGGGCGACGCCAAGGTGAGATCGGCTCCGGCGTCTTTGAAGACGTAATAGGGCGCCGCCAATTCCTCAAGCCAGAAACCGGTCTTGTGGCCGGTGTCACCGAGTTCGTCATGAGACGTTAAAACAACAAGAATTTTCATCAGAACTTCCTTTTAAGGGCATTTTTGGGAGACATTGAAAAGGCGGTCTTCCGGGACCGGGTCGACGGCAAAGACCCGGCCTCAATCGCATCCTCGATACAAGCGGCCAACCGCGCCAGACGTCGATGGACAGCGTTGAGCACGGCCAGCCTCTATTTGCGCTGAAGCTGCGAAGCCAGGCTTCGGATCGGGCCCAGTTGACGGCAAATCAGAAGAAGTTGCGTTCGCACCAACCGACGATGGCCGTCGCTTTCTTCGGGCATTCGCCCCAACTCCTCGGCCAAAGCGTCTTCCCCATCCTCGGAAAGCGCCACCGGTCGACGCGCCACGAGGTCGGCGGCGATGGCGTCGAGAGCATTGGCGATATAGTCGGCAGCCCGGCTGATCCGTTCGTCGCCGAGACGGGTCAAGGCGTTTCCACGATGGGCGCCCAACGCCGAAAGAGAACCGAGCAAGGTATGCGACATCACCAGATTCCTGAGACAAGACTCGGCATCCTTGCGGAACCGTCCCGGCTCTTGCAGCATGTTCGACAAGGTTCCCGAGAGCGCAGCATCGGCGGCATGAGCATTGCGCCGCGCCACGCGATAAGCCAAATCGTCGCTCTTGCCGGTATCATATTGTCGCATAAGCTCCCGCAAATAACGGCTGGCGCCGCTCAGCGTGCCGGCGACCACCTTGTGCAACTGGCGCCCCTGCCAATCCGGCAGAACAAAGAACACGGCGAGGCCGGAGATCAGGCTTCCAAGCAGCGTGTCGGTGAGCCGCGGCCAAATGATCGCATAGCCGTCGACAACCTGATTGAAACAACACACCACCATCAGCGTGATGGCACCGGTCGCCAAGATGTAACGGTTGGTCCGATAGATGAAGAAGGTCACACCGGCGGCCACCGCGATCAGGCGCTGAACTTGAGGCTCCGGGAACAGGGTGATCAGCGCCCAACCGGCAACCAATCCCAAGACCGTCCCCGAAATCCGTTCCCAAAGACGACGCCGGGTCGAGGCATAATTCGGTTGGCAGACGAACAGCGTCGTCAACAAAATCCAGTACCCCAGGGCCGGATGAATCACATATTTGACCCCATATCCGGCACTCAACGCCAGGGTCAGGCGGAGGGCGTGGCGAAACACCGGCGAGGAAACGGTGCATTGCTCCCAAATCCGCGTCCACGCCTCCGTCAACGAACGCGGAGAGCCGTCGAACAGGCTGTTGTCGCGTTCCTGGGTGAGACCTGCGGGATTATTGGCTCTGGCCAACACGGACTCCAGCGCGGCAAGATTGTCGACCAGATCGCCGATTGACCGCAACAGACCACGCCAGTCTGGATTATCCCGGCTCGTCAGATAGGCCACAGAATCTTGCAAGTCGGCCAGAGCCTGCCGGCTTTCGCCATAATCGAAGGGCTGACGCAACCGGATCGCCCGAGCCAGCGCCTGGCAGGCCAGTCCCTGCTGGCACAACAGACGTTGGCAGCGGAACATCACGTCGCTGTGAAAGAACGCCTCGGCAAACGCGTCGTAAGGGTAGTGGGACGAACTGGCCCTTTCATGGATATCCTGGGCCATGAAGAAGAGGCTGAGATAGCGATCCAGCGTCGAGCGGGCGTGACCGCCTTGCAATCGGCGTCGGATGATCTCCTTGACCTCATTGAGAGCAATGACCACCTGGCCGTTCTGTCGGGCCAGGGCCACACGGCCGCCTTCGAGGTCGACGTGATGCGCAGGCTCGAACAAAGACGACTTGGCTTTCAGATAGTCGCCCAACTGATCGAACAGCGTCGCCAATCCCTGTTGTACCGGTTGATGTGAGAACAGAGCATGCCAGAGGACCGACAGCGCTCCGTACCAGGCCGCTCCGATCGTCAACACCAAAGGCTCGTGCCACAGGTCGTGCGGCGCATTGGCCTGCTCCAACCCCAGCATCGTGTAGACGGCGAGAATCAAGGTCGCCTGGGCGATGGAGGCATAGCGCTCCCCCAGCGCGCCAAGCATGGAGAAGGTGAAGGTCGAGCTTATGATGCCGGCGAGGAACAACAGCGGATAGGGCGTCAGCAACTCGACGATGAAGGATGATACGGCGAACGACGCCAGGGTGATGAGCGTTGCCGAGAGGCGCCCCCGCCAGCTGTCATCCGTTTCCGAAAGCGCGCAGGCGATGATGCCGAGAAAAAGCGGAATGACCAGCGTGATGCTGTCCATCAACCAGCAAGCCGCCATGGCGCCGAACAGCGCGATGAACACCCGCAAGGCGTAGGAAAATTTCTCTAAGGCCCAAAGGCGGTACAGTGACTGGAGCAGCGGCGGCGATGTCATGGTTTTCAATCGTACCACTTCGGGGCACAGAGTCATCAGCCTCGCACCAGCGGTTCTCAGGCTCTAAGAACGAGGACGGGCACGCGGCGACAGGACACGACCGTCGACACGTCCGCATCGGCCAAGACGCCGCGGGTGAGAACGATGAGACACTCGTTCGATACGGGAAGCGCGAGCCGGCGAACCCGTGGATTGCCCCGCCCCGCGCCCCGTGGTCGACCACGATCGAATACCGCTTCGGTATCGTCGGGCGACAAACCGCCGTCGGGTGAATCAAAATACAGGAAAGCTTCTCCCGCCTCCGTCGCCAGACTGGCGGCCACCGCGATGCTCGGGTCATCGGGAGAGCGCGCGACGGCGACCACCGGTCCATGCCGGTGGATCACGCGATTGGGCATGATCAGCACGGCGGAGGCATGTTCGAAGGCCGTGTCCAACAGACGTGAAAAAGACTCTCCGGCATGCGGCTTTTGATGCAAGACAACGATGTCCTCGTCACAATGCCCGCCCGCGTCTTTGGTCCCTCCCGGATCGGGAAGGACTTCGAAGCGGCATCTTGCCGTCGACGCCCTGGCCGCCTCGGCGAACAGCCTGCTCGCCGTGGCGATCGCCAGTTCCCGCGCCCGCGTCACCTCCGCGACAGCGAGATCATGCCATTCCCGCTCAAGGACGCGAAACTCGCGGGCAAACGGGAGGCCGGCCAGCCTGGCAATAGCCGGATCGTCGATAAAACGGCCGAACAGATCGAGATGCAGAAATTCGGCGATCTCCGCTGCGTGCCGCAAAGTGGCAGGATCCTGACCATTGCGATGCAGATCGAGAACGAGTCGCTTGAAACCCCAGCCGCCGCCGGTCATGGCGCATCGTCCTCGAAGGCGGAACCGACCGCAGAGGGCTCACCCTCCGCGCTGAACCGCCGTAGAACCGCAGCAAAATCGCGCAACCGCGCCTCGACCAAACCGTTCACGCTATCCGCCGGATAATGCCCCTTGGCGTCCCGCTGGCCGGCGGGACATCCACTCAGCAAGGCGATGCCGTCATCGATCGTCGCCAGCGGATATATGGCGAACCGGCCTTCGGCACAGGCCTGAGCCACGTCGCGCCGGAGCATCAGATGCTGAACATTGGCCTTGGGGATCGCCACAGCTTGCGTTCCGGTCAACCCGCGCGCTCTGCAAATGTCGAAGAATCCCTCGATCTTCTCGTTGACTCCACCGATCGCCTGGATCTCGCCAAGCTGATTGACCGATCCGGTCACCGCGATGTCCTGGCGCAACGACACGCCGGCCAGCGCCGAAAGAAGCACATAGAGTTCCGCCGACGACGCGCTGTCGCCTTCGACGCCGCCGTAAGACTGCTCGAACACCAGACTGGCATAAAGCGACATCGGGACGTCGAGAGCAAAGCGTCCGACCAGGAAGCCGGACAGAATCAGCACGCCTTTCGAATGGATCGGCCCCCCGAGCTTCACTTCCCGCTCGATATCGACGACCCGACCGCTCCCCGGCCGCACCCGGCAAGTGATGCGAGTAGGGCGGCCGAAACGGACACCTCCCAGCTCGGAAACACTCAATCCATTGATCTGCCCGACCGCGGCGCCATCGGTATCGATCAAGGCGACATTCTGCAAAATCGCCTCTTGCGACCGGTCGCGCAATCGCGATCCTCGCCGGATCCGCTCATCAAGGGCGCGCTGGACATCGTCACCCGAGATCAAGTCACGGCCGGCGTCGCCGCACCAGAAATCCGCTTCGACGATGAGATCGCGGATGTGATCGACGAGCAGCGTCAGCTTATCGGCATGATCGGCAAACCGCGCCGCATGTTCGATGATGACGCCAACCCCGTCCCGATCGATCGGCTTCAGCGCGTTGGCGCGAACGATGGAGGAAACGAAGCGGGCAAGCACCATCTCGGTTTCCGGCGACCGATCGACGTCGTCTTCAAAATCGGCAAGGACTTTGAAATGTTCGCCAAGGTCCGGATCGAAAGCGGAGAGCAGGTAATAGAGCATCCGATCTCCGAACAGGATCACCTTGACGTCGAGGGGAATGGGGTCCGGTTCCAGAGACACCGTACTGGTCAACCCGATGAAACGGCCGACGTCTTCGATGACGATCTCGCCGCGCCGAAGGGCCCGCTTCACCGCGACCCAACTGAACGGCTCGGTCAAAAGACTACGAACGTCGATCAACAGATAGCCGCCATTGGCGCGGTGCATGGCCCCGGCCTTGATCAGGCGAAAACTGGTGACCAGCGCGCCTTGCATCGACAGATATTCGATCCGCCCGGTCAGATTGCTCAAGGTGGGATGCGATTCCTCGACGATCGGCACGCCGCACGCCTGATCATCCTGGCTCACCAAGACATTGACTTCATAGCGATCAAACGGGCTCCCCGACGAGGCGGTCGATTCGGACTCGTCACCGTCGCTCTTCGTGACGAACATTCCGACATTCTCGACAAGATCAGCACGAACCGCCTCGAAATGCGCCACCACACGCGGCAGATCGGCGAAACCGGCCATTGCCTCGTCGATCGATTGTCCGACAGCGAGTTGCGCCGTGTCGCGGTTCAGTTTGCGCAGATCGTCGCGACGCTCCTTTTGCCACGACGGAATTTGGCGAACGACATGTTCGAGGTCTTTCTCCAGATCCTGGATGGCCTGCTGCACTTTGCGGCACTGTTCGTCAGGCCAACTGTTGAATTCCTCGGGAGGCACCACCTTGCCATCCCGCGCCGGCGCCAAGGCGAACCCCAGCGGCGTGCGCAGAACGACGATGTCTCTCGCTTCCGCTTTCGTCCGCAAGTCGGCAAAAGCATCGGCCTGCTTTTTCTGAAAGGCCTCGTCGATGGCGCCGCGCCGCGTATGATACTCCTCGCCTTCAAAAGCCACCGGCAATGCCGATTTCAGATCGTCGATCAGATCCTGCATGGCCTTGCGAAAGCCCGGCGCCCGCCCAGCCGGCAGAGCGATGGCGATCGGCTTGTGCGATTCGGCGAAATTGTTGACATAAACCCAGTCGGCGGGTGCGGCCTTGTCGGTGGCCGAGGCCTTCAACATGGTCTCGATGGCGTGTTTGATGCCCGCTTCCTGCGAGCCGATGGCGAACAGGTTGAACCCTTTGCGGCCAACCCGGCTACCGAAGCGGATCGCCTCAAGGGCGCGGTTCTGCCCGGCCAGACCGTCGATCGGTTCCAGATCGGCGGTCGTGGCAAATGGCAAGGCCTTGAGATCGGCGCGGCGATAAAGTCGATCGACCGGCAACGGAGATGGGTGGAGCGGCTCCGATGACATGGGCAGACCTCCCGCGATCAAGCGCCATCGATCTCATCGGGAATGCCCCCCGAAGATGACGGCGACCATGATCAAAACGATAAGCCCGCGTACGGCTCTTGACCAGAGGCTCGATTGTGCGAACGTTATTCGTTTCCGAACAACGCCTCGCGATAAAGTTCGGGTTTGAAACCGATCACCCGGCGGGATCCAAGATCGAGAATCGGTCGTTTGATCATCGACGGTTGGGCCTGCATCAGCCAGATCGCCTTGTCCGCATCCAAATTCTGCTTGTCCACGTCGGACAGCTTGCGAAAGGTCACCCCGGCACGATTCAGCACGGCGTCCCAACCGAATTCATCACACCACGCTCTCAGCCGATCCTCGCCAATGCCGGCCAATTTGTAATCTTGGAAGCCATAAGCAACACCTTGCTTATCCAGCCAATCGCGCGCTTTCTTAACTATGTCGCAGTTCTTGATGCCATACATCGTGACGGTCATTTTATTCACCCAATTGCACTCACGCCATCCGCAACAGGCGTCTCGAAATGATCATCAGCGGGTTGTCCGCCCCCAACCTGGGGCGCGAACGGGCGCAAGTTAGCAGCGAAACGGTCACATGGCGATCAACTTCCGGCAGATGATCGATGCCGCTACCGATTTTTCGCCCCTCTGCCCAAAGACCGGCAAAACGGCGAGTCCGTTCAAAGGACGGGCCGTCATGCGATCCGCTGTTACCAAATGTTACCGTTCTTCTGCGACCAGGCATCGGCAAGTCGCAGAATTGCCATGATCTTTTGCCAGTTTAGGAAAGATACGGAACGCCTTCCGGGCAAGGATCAAGGAAAAACAAATGAAATTGTTCTCGCATCTCCCCAGTCTCGCCGCTTCGGCCATGCTGGGCGTTATGGTGGCGGCCAGTCCGGTGCTGGCGCAGACAAGCGAAGCCACGCCACCGGCCAAGCATCGCACGGGATCCCACCACAAGGAATGGTCCGAACGGGTCGAAATGCGGATCACCGACCTGCATAGAAAACTTCAGATCAAGCCGGAGCAGGAAGAGCTATGGACGACCGTCGCCCAAACGATGCGCGACAATGCCACCGGCATGAGCGATATGCTCCGTGACGCTCGCGCCAAGGAAAAGGAGACCTCGGCGCTCGAGGATTTG
Source organism: Telmatospirillum sp. (assembly GCA_035604255.1). Lineage (GTDB taxonomy): Bacteria > Pseudomonadota > Alphaproteobacteria > Rhodospirillales > Magnetospirillaceae > Telmatospirillum. The sequence goes on from DATNIV010000310.1 coordinate 9,178, forward strand.
CAGACCTATCAAAAAATTGCGCAAGCGCATGCCGATGGCGCGGCCCATTTGGTAAGCGCCTTCCAACCGCTCTACGATGCGATGAGTCCCGAGCAGAAGAAAGTCGCCGACACGGTATTCGAACATCACAAGCGTGACATGGCTCCAAAGAAGGGCAAGAAGGAAGAATAGCCATGGGACAGTCTTGGCGAATGCAGGAGCCGACTGAGGCTCCGGCGTCTCGCGCTTTCGCTCGGCTTGGGCGCGCCCGCTCGCTCTGCGTGCCAGACGATCGTCGCGCACGGCCGAAGACGTGAACGGAGAGCATCTCATGAAACAATCCCAATCGGTCGCCATGCAAGGCCGCAACACCCTCCGCCGATGGTTGGTCGCCGCCGGATTGGCCTTTGTCGCGCTCGGCACCGCGACCGCGGCTCAGGCGCAAGATCACGGCCGCGGACCGCACGGCGCCCATCATCACGGGCCGCCGCCGCGCCATTGGGAACACCGCGGCCCTCCCGGTTATTGGCGCCACCATCGGCCACCGCCGGGTTACTATTACGGCGCGCCGCCAGTGGTGATCGCCCCGCCACCTCCGGTCTATTACGCACCGCCCCCGCCGATGGTCTATGGGGCGCCGGGACTCAACATTATCATCCCAATTCGCTAAATCTCGCCTTTCGCCGGGAGAATCTCCAATGGTCAAAGTCGTCGGCATGGACCACCTCGCCATCCGCGTCGGCGACTTCGAACTCGGCGCCCGCAAGGAGGTCGACCATCTCGACCACTCCATTCGGAACTGCCGGTTCGGAAAGCCTCGCGCAATTGGCGAACGCCTTCCATCGCGGGGCCGTCAACGCCGTGAATGAGCGCTCCCATGAAGAAGCCACGGGTGCTGTCCGCTGATTTTGGCGGCAGGAAGGCTCCCGCAGGAGCCCTCTAAAAACAGCCCAGCCTATTGAAAACTCATTCCCACTCGATTGTTCGGACCTAAGTCAACCAATTGAATTTATTGCGAAAAATATTTTTTACCCAAGGACTACCGGCCCGGGCCCCGTCAGAAACCTACGGTCCTGATTTCGTTGAAGAATTTCCGCCGACCGCCGCAATCCATATATCGACTACTATCGGCCCTTTGCGCGCCATTCCAGGCCTGATGCCCGAACCCAAATCACGGCTAAAAGTACCGTCAGCATCGGCAAGATCATAGCGGCTGCCAGCACGCCTGAGATGCGTGCAAGGGCCGAATCGCCCGATGTGGGCGCATCGGCACTTATTGGGCAGACGCGGGGCCCAGTGCGGTTTCGATCCAGGCACGCGTCTGTTCCAGGACCTCATCTGAAAGCGTCGTGTCGTCGATCGCGCGAGCAAGAATCACCGCCCCCACCATCGCAGCCCAGGTTCCGATCGCCGCGCGGCGCCTGTCCGCCGCATCAATATCCGGGAGGGCTTTCGCCATACGCTCGAGTTGCGACCGGAGCCCGGCCGTCATGGCAGCTCGAGCAGCCGGTGTCTGGTGGCGGATATCCGCAGCAAGGCTCGCCGTGGGGCAGCCAGCGGCAGCATTGTCCCGATGTCGGGGCGCAAGATAGTCGCAAAGATAAGCACGAAGATCACCGCCTCCGTCTTCATTGTTGGAGAGGACATAGCCTATAGTCTCGGCGACGAGGTCGTCCTTCGAACTGAAATGACCATAGAAGCCACCGTGCGTAAGACCGGCGGCCTTCATCACTTCGGCCACGCTGACGGCGTCGAATCCCTTCTCGCGAAACAGCCTGCTGCCGACATCAAGGATCCGGCGTCGGTTCTCCGCCATCTGCTCTCGGCTGACCTTCATTTCAAATTTCTCCACCGGCCCCATTGACATATTAATGACGACCATCATATTTAGGCAATAATGATGATTGTCATGAATATAGGTTTCAACAGAGCAGAGAGCAATCCCATGGCTACCATTCCCTCAGTCCTTGTTACCGGAGCCTCCACCGGCATCGGCGCCACCTATGCCGATCGCTTCGCACGTCGCGGCCATGATCTCGTGCTGGTCGCGCGGGATCGAAAGCGCATGGAGGAACTTGCCACGCGCTTGACGCAGGAAACCGGTGTGGCGATTGACATTATCCAGGCTGATCTGACGCAGGCCGCCGAGCTTGCGGTGGTCGAGGCGCGACTGCGCGACGAGGCGCGCATCGGCATCCTCATCAACAACGCCGGAACGGCCCTTGGCGGCAGCTTCATCGAGCAGTCCACGGACGATGTCACACGGCTCGTCGCCCTCAACACCACGGCCCTGCTCCGGCTCGCCAGCGCCGCGGCACCTCGCTTCGTGCAGGCTGGCGAAGGGGCGATCATCAACATCGGCTCCGTGGTCGGATTGGCGCCTGAATTCGCCATGACCGTCTATGGTGCGACCAAGGCATTCGCGCTGTTCCTGTCGCAGGGGCTCAGCCTCGAACTCGGCCCGAAGGGCGTCTACGTCCAGGCCGTGCTTCCCGCCGCCACCCGCACCGAAATCTGGGAGCACGCCGGTGCTGACGTCAACACCATGACCGGTGTGATGGAAGTCGATGAACTCGTCGATGCGGCGTTGGTCGGCTTCGACCG
>DATNIV010000311.1:0-11452 GCA_035604255.1 Telmatospirillum sp.
ATCGACGGCGTGGCGCGGGTCGACCGGGTCCGCGCGCGGCCGGCCGGGACGACCACCTTTGTCGAGGTGTTGATCCGGGTCAGCCGCAGTATGCCGCTGGCGCGCGTTCAGGACGTGTGTGACGCCTTGTCATCGACGATAAGTCATCAATTGCCGGGAACCGATGCCTTCGTCAAAGCCGAGCCGCTGACGCTCGACGATGAATCGATCATCGAGACGGTGCATGTCGTTGCGGGCAAACGTCATGTGACCGTTCACGATATCTTCGTCGAGGTCTTGGCCGGATGCAGTCATGTCAGTTTCGATATCGAAGTTGACGAGACGATGAATATCCATGACGCCCATGAGGTGGCCAGCGCCGTCGAACAAGCCGTTCGCGACGAATTGGGCGAGGATGTCCTGGTTGAAACGCACATCGATCCCAAAAGGGTCTCCATATTGACGGGTGTCCCTGTCGATGCCGACGTCTTTCAGCGTCTGGAGAGGGAAGTCCTGGACTGCGCGGGTGCCGTCGACGACGTTCGCGAAGTGCATGGCATCCATATCCGGCATGGCGCCGAGGGGCTTTACATCTCGCTGCATTGCCTGTTTTGCCCTGTCACTTCGGTGCGCACGGCACATCATGCGACGGCGGTCATCGAGCAGCGGATCCGCGAGAGGATTGCCGGTGTCGGACGGGTGGTCGTCCATGCCGAACCGCAAGGCAGTGACGATTAGGCTCCCGGCTCCGCCGGTCATGCCGTATCAAGGAGCTTAAGAGGACCTATTTTAAGCCGACGTGTTCCCAAGTTGGGGCGGGGTGCGAGTGCAAATCATCAAGCGGTTCCAGGCGTTGATTTCAGCAATCGCAAAAGAAAGATCAGCCACTTCCTTTTCCGAGAAATGTCGGCGCATCTCTTCGTACACATCATCGGAAACGTCGCCGCCGGTAAGGCGTGTCAGAGCTTCCGCCCAGGCCAAGGCCGCGCACTCCTTCGGGCTATAAATCGGCGCTTCGCGCCATGCGGCGAGAAGGTGCAATTGGTCCTCACTGACCCCATGCTTACGAGCCAATGGAACGTGCATGGCGATACAGAAGGCGCAGCCGTTGATCTGTGACACACGCATCTTAACGAGTTCAAGTAGCCCGAGTGACAGGCCGCTGTTTTGTACATAGGCGTGCACTCCAAGCATGGCCTTGTAACCGTCGGGAGAAACTTTGGTAAGGTCGAGACGTTGGTCCATTGTTTGATCCTCAAAATGTCGCGTTAGGTGATTCTGTTCGGTGGAGACGTGGCCGCAGCCGAATCGGCTGACGCTGTGTCACGATCGCCGCGACGGCCTAATGTTCGTTCGTCCAGCCAGGTCGCGATTTGGTGGGTGAAGTTGCCTGGCGCCTTGGCGGCAACCTGCATCGCAAGTTCCCCCAAGGAATGATTGGCCAGTTCGTCCCGCATGCGCTTTTCGGCGGTCCGCATGATCAGGTGGATTGAGCAGACTCCCGTGGTGGCCCACGCCGGCGCCTCGGAATTGAAAACGGCGCAACGCTCGCGAATTTCACGGCACTCAAAGAGTTTCTTGTCTCCGTCGATCGCTTCAACGACATCCAGGAAGCTGATTTCATCCGCTGGCCGCGCTAAGGCGAAGCCTCCCCGCGCGCCCTCGGTGGCCATGACCAAGCCGGCCCTGGACAATTTGGTAAATAGCTTGGCCAGATACTCGGCCGGAACCCCTTGAAGGTCGGCAAGGTCGCGAACGCTTGGGGCCGGCGCGTGACTTGCGGGGGCTGTCAAATACAGGAGGCAGTGCAGCCCATACTCAACGCCGGTGCTAATGAATGACATGGAAAACTCCGACTTATTGAGTCGTAGTTTTATAAGCTATGTCGCCCGAGGCGGAGAGGCAAGGAAATTCCGCGGCCTTGTTAGGCCGGAAGCTCTCATTTCGGCTGGCGAGATATTGGTAAAATTAATTTACCATTTGATATTTTATGGTATTAATATAATCCATAAAATTTATCTCGGTTATTGAATTGATCAATCATGTACGTTATGGTAAAAAAATTTTAGAAACCGGAGCGTTCTGACATGATGTCTTGTCCAGCGTTGCTGGACTGCGCCTCCCCAGGCCCACCGATTCCGACATCGAGAACGGCCTCACCCAAACTCTTGGGTGACCACGGGATGGCGCATTCGTGCGTCTCTTGTCTGTGCGTGGTGCATCCGGCCGCTTTACAGCGATCTGTCTGGTCATTCTTACGAGGAGAACATCATGGGGATCGTCGTGCTGGGAATCGGTAACGTCCGAATGTCGGACGAGGGGATCGGCGTGCACGCCGTCAAGGCTCTGCAGGAACGCTATCTGCTGCCTGAACGGGTGAAGGTGATCGATGGCGGGGCTGCCGGAATGGAACTCTTGCCCGAGATCGAAGATGCCTCTCTTCTGATCGTGATCGATGCGGTGCGGGTCGGTATGCCGCCGGGTACCGTCGTCTGCATGGAAGACGATGAGGTCGCGGCCTTCTTCAAGACCAAGCTGACGCCTCAGCAGGTGGGGCTGTCCGATATCCTGGCGACGCTTCATCGGTCTGGTCGCGGCCCACTCGAGGCCACGCTCATCGGGGTGCAACCGGACTGTCTCGACATGACCATGGCGCTTTCGCCCAAGGTGGCCGCCCGCATGAACGAGGTCCTCGGTCTGGTGAAGGATCAGCTGGCTTTTGCCGGTTGTTGCACGTTAGCCAGGGAATATTGCCCCGATTTTGTCCAGAACTATGGCTCTCCACCGTACGATGCGGCGCTGTGCGGTGCGATCGAGGCGGCCTGACGCTTATTCGTCTGTGCCGAGATCGTTGGGCCGGATGAAGCTTTCGAGAGTGCATGCGCCCATCTGAAGCCGGCTCCAATCGTTGATCTCTGCTGACAAAGTGACAAGGCCGCCGGTAGGCAGTTTGTCATTTAGGAGTCGCAAGGCCGGAAGAGCGGGGACGGGTTTGACCAAATACAACGCCAACCGCTGCAGACCTGGGTTGTGGCCGACCAACAACACGGAGCCGCACCGGGCGGGAAGTTCGGCGAGCAGGGCCTGCAAGGTTTGCCTGCTCGCTTCATAAAGACGCCGGTCGAATGTCGCCTCTCGGTCGACCATGACTGGAGAAAGGGATGAAAGCGTCTGTCGCGCTCGTTTCGCCGGCGAACAGAGGATGGTTTCCGGGCGAACGCCCTGGTCCTCGAAATATTTGGCGAGCAGGGCGGACGCCTTTCGTCCGCGCTTGTTGAGCGGTCGATCGAAATCGTCGATACCCGGGTCGTCCCAACTGGATTTGGCGTGGCGGAGCAGGTACATCAGCTTCACGGCGGGTCCCTTTCCGGCTCTCTATGTTGCAGGCGAATGACAGGCGACATCAATTCCGGCCAACCCATGACATCGCTGCAGCAAGCATATATAAAAGGGCGGACCTATACCATCAGCCGGACGGGAGAACCGAGGTGAACGACACTGAATGCGTGGAAACGCCGCAAGATTCTCCCGATGCGGTCTTGCCCCCGCCATCGATCGGCATCCAGGACACCGAACGTTTCATCAATCGCGAACTATCGTGGTTGTCGTTCAACACACGAGTCTTGGATGAAGCCGACAATCCGAACCATCCGCTTTTGGAGCGTTTGCGATTCTTGTCCATTTCGGCGGCAAACCTTGACGAATTTTATATGGTGCGCGTCGCCGGCTTGAAGGGGCAAGTGGCCAATGGCGTCAACCATACCAGTCAGGATGGCCGGACGCCTGCTCAGCAGTTGGCGGAAATCAATCACGAGGCGGCGCTCCTTCTCAACAAGCAACAGAATTGCTGGTTGCGGTTGCGAGAGAAACTGCGGGTGGCCGGGATCGCCGTGATCGACATCTCGGACCTGACGCGGGCCGACCGCAAATGGTTGGACACCCGATTCATGGAGCATGTCTTTCCCGTTCTGACGCCGCTCGCGGTCGATCCGGCTCATCCTTTCCCCTTCATACCCAATCTCGGTTTTGCCATGGTGCTCCATCTGACCCGCCTGGACGATGGCGATGTGATGCGGGCCTTGCTGCCTTTACCGCACCAAATCCAGCGATTCGTCCGCTTGCCGGGCGATGATGTCCGCTTCTTGCCCATTGAAGACATGGTGGGACTGTTCCTGGACCGATTGTTCCCGGGGTTCCGGGTCGACGGATTGGGCGTGTTTCGGGTCATTCGCGATTCTGAAATGGAAATCGACGAAGAAGCCGAGGATCTGGTGCGCGTGTTCGAGTCCGCGCTGAAGCGTCGTCGTCGTGGCCATTGCATTCGCTTGACGGTGAACGCCAGCATGCCCGAGGACCTTTTGGCCTTGATCATGCAGGATATGCAGTTGATCCCATCCGATGTCTTTCGGTTGGATGGCTTGATCGGGACCGTCGAAATCAAGCAGCTGATCGTTGACGAGCGGCCGGATCTTCTGTTTCCGCCCTACAATGCCCGATTCCCGGAGCGTGTTCGCGATTTCGGCGGCGATTGCTTCGCCGCGATCAATAAGAAAGACATTCTGGTCCATCATCCGTTCGAAAGCTTCGACGTGGTGGTGCAGTTTCTGCGTCAGGCGGCCCGCGATCCCAATGTGGTGGCGATCAAGCAGACTCTTTATCGCACCAGCAAGGACAGCCCGATCGTCAAGGCGCTGGTCGAAGCGGCCGAGATGGGCAAGTCGGTGACCGCGATGATCGAGCTGAAGGCGCGTTTCGACGAAGAGGCGAATATCGGCTGGGCGCGGGATTTGGAACGGGCCGGAGCCCAGGTGGTTTACGGTTTCCTCGAATTGAAGACCCATGCCAAGATCTCGCTGGTGGTTCGCCGCGAGGGAAGCGGCTTGCGGTCCTATGTGCATTTCGGTACCGGCAATTACCATCCGATCACCGCAAAAATCTATACGGACCTCAGCTTTTTCACCACCGATCCGGCGCTGTGCCGCGATGCCAATCGCACCTTCAATTTCATGACCGGCTATGCCAAGCCCGATAAGATGGAGAAATTGACGATTGCGCCCCTGATGTTGCGCGATCGCGTGCTGGCCTGCATCGACGCCGAAATCGACAATGTCAAGGCGGGACGTCCGGCGGCGATTTGGTGCAAAATGAATTCCCTGGTCGATCCGAAGCTGATCGACGCGCTTTATCTTGCCTCGCAGGCCGGGGTGCCGATTGAGCTGGTGATCCGGGGCATCTGCTGCCTCCGTCCGGGGGTGCCGGGCCTGTCGGAGAACATCCGGGTCAAAAGCATCGTCGGGCGGTTTCTCGAACATGGCCGCGTCGTTTGTTTCGGCAATGGACACCGCCTGCCGTCCCGCTATGCCAAGATTTTCATCTCATCGGCCGACTGGATGACCCGCAATATGGATTGGCGGGTGGAATCTTTGGTGCCGATCGAAAATCCAACGGTGCAGCGGCAAATTCTCGAACAGATCATGGCGGCCAATCTCAAGGACAATTTGCAAAGCTGGATTTTGGGGCCGGACGGCGTTTATACCCGTGTCGAACCGGGCGTCGATGAAAAGCCGTTCAGCGCGCATACCTATTTCATGACCAATCCCAGTCTTTCTGGCCGCGGGAGCGCGTTGGAACGGGGGCGGCCCCTCCCCAAATTGGTCGTAAAGGTCTTACCGGAGCGATGACCGCTTTGATTTCCCCGACCGGCCTTGCCGCTCATCAGCATGTCGCCATCATCGATATCGGTTCGAACTCCATTCGGCTGGTCGTCTATGATGGACGCACACGAACGCCCGTCGCCCTTTTCAATGAAAAGGCCGTCTGCGCTCTGGGACAGGGGTTGGGGAAAACCGGACGCCTCAATCCCGAAGGAGCCAGAGACGCGATCGACGTGCTTCGGCGATTCGTTCGTCTGGCCCGCGCGATGGCGGTCGACGTTTTGGACATCCTCGCCACGGCGGCGGTGCGCGACGCCGCGGATGGCGCGGCGTTCGTGGCCCTGGTCGAAAGCCGCTGCGATGCTCCGGTGACCGTGCTTACCGGTGAACAGGAGGCGCGACTGGCGGCCATGGGGGTCTTGTGCGGCATTCCGCATGCGGACGGGACGGTTGCCGATCTGGGCGGCGGTAGCCTGGAATTGGTGGCACTCGATCATGGGCGGTTTGCCGGACCGCACGCCACCATGCCGTTGGGCGTTTTGCGCTTGTCCGAGGCGTCGGGGAATGTTCGGGCCTTGGCGGAGGATTTGATCGAGACGCAATTCCGCTCCATCGATTGGTGGGGGTGGGCCGAGGGCCGGCCTCTTTACGCGGTCGGCGGCGCATGGCGCGCCTTGGCCAGGCTGTGTCTGGCGCAGACGGGCCATCCATTGCATGTTCTCGACAATTTCAGCCTGGATCGGCATGAATCGGTGCGGCTGATCGAATTGATCGCCAACCAGAGCCGCAAGTCATTGGAAAAAATCGTCGGCCTTTCGAAGAAACGGGTTCCTCATCTGCCGGTTGCCGCCCTGTTGCTGGAAAAAGTCATCGAACACGCCCGGCCGTCGCGATTGATCTTTTCCGTCTATGGCATGCGGGAGGGGCAATTCTACAAACGCCTGCCCCCCGACGTGCAATGGCAGGATCCGTTGATCGCGTCCTGCTCCGACATGGCGCAAACGGCCGGACGATTTCCCGAGCATGGCGAAGAAATGTTGGAATGGATGTCGCCCTTGTTTCAGGGCGAGGCCGAACAACAAGGACGCCTGCGCTATGCCGCCTGCCTGTTGGGCGACGTGTTCTGGAACGAGCATCCGGATTATCGGGCCGAACAAGCGTTCCTAAGGGTTTTCCGTTTGCCTTTCATGGGATTGGGTCACCAGGATCGCGCCGCGTTGGCCCTGGCGATCTATGCTCGCTACGAAGGAGAGGGCGATTTGCCGCAAGCGGCCGATGCCCGCAGCTTGCTGTCCGAAGAGGAACAGCGCCGCGCCCGGGTCATCGGTCTGGCCCTGCGCCTCGGCCATTCCATTTCGGGGGGCGTTCCCGGCCTTCTCAGGAAGTCCAAGCTGTTCGGCGACGGCGACGTTCTGGTGTTGGAGGTTCCCGCCGACGACGCGGCTTTCGCTCCGGACCTTTTCGAGCGCCGTTATGATCGTCTGGCCAAGATCTGCGGATTCGATAGCTTCGAGATCAGGAAGGTTTAGCCCGGTATCTAGCCGGCAGCCTCATTCCACGGGAATCAGCCGCAGGCTTTTTCCGTTTTCCGCCAAGGCCAATCCGACTTTTCCATGTTTGAGCCGAAGAGCATCCTCGCCGAAAATGGTGCGGCGCCAGCCATGCAGGGCGCCCACTTGCGCCTGATCGTCCGCGGCGATGGCTTCGAGATCGGCGCTTGACGCCACCAGCTTTTGTGCGACGTCATGGTGGTCGCATTTGAGTTTCAGCAGGACTTTCAGCAGATCGACCACAGGGCCCATGCCGCGTGGCAGGTCATTGCGTTCCGCCGGCTGCGGCCATGCGGATTCGGGCGCGGCCAACGCCAGGCCAACCGCTTCCAGCAGCGCGCCGCCCTGACGACCTTCGGCCAGACCTTTCGACAAACCGCGCGTGCGCGACATTTCCTCGACCGAGGTCGGGGCGTGGGCGGCGATTTCCATCAAGGCTTCGTCGCGGATGACCCGTTGGCGGGGGAGATCGCGTTCCTGCGCTTCGCGTTCCCGCCAGGCCGCCAATTCCTTCAGGACCATGAGAAAGCGTGGACTGGACGAGCGCGGCTTCAAACGGCGCCAGGATTCTTCAGGCGTGACGCTATAGGTCTTCGGATCGGTCAAGACCGCCATTTCCTCGACCAGCCAGTCGGCTCGACCGTCGCGATCCAGACGTTTTTGCAGTTTTTCATAGGCGGGGCGCAGAAAGGTCACGTCCGAGAGCGCGTAATGCAACTGACGATCGGAGAGCGGACGTTGCGCCCAGTCGGTGAAACGCAGCGATTTGTCGATTTTGGCATGGGCCAGTTGCGCGGCCAGCGTCTCATAGGAAACGGCATCGCCAAAACCGCAGACCATGGCGGCGACTTGAGTGTCGAACAAAGGCGTCGGAATGGCGCCGGATTGGTGATGGAAAATCTCGACATCCTGGCGGGCCGCATGGAAGACCTTCAGGATCTTGGTGTCGGCCATCAACTCGTATAAAGGCGTCAGATCCATTCCCGGCGCCAATGGGTCGATCGCCCACGCCTCATCGGGACCGGCCACCTGCACCAGGCACAGCTGCGGCCAATAAGTTTTTTCCCGCACGAACTCGGTGTCGACGGTGATGTAGGGAACGCCTTGCAGGCGATGACAGAAGGCGGCGAGGGCCGCCGTATCGGCGATAAGACTCATGGGACCTTGCTATACAACTTTATTCGGGCACTTTAAATAGCCCTCATGCGCCGGGCGGGGCCATCCGGCCCCTTGGCTCTCCTCGCTTATGCCTCCGCAGGCGCTCCGACAACGCTGCGGCGCGCTCAACGCGCTAGTCACGAGGCGATGCCTCGTTCCGGTCGGGTCATCTTAACGATGTTGGTAATGAGGGACGGAACCGGCGCAGCCGGTGACTAGGCCATTGAGGCCGCCGCAGCGTTGTCGCAGCGAAGCGGAGGCATAAGCGAGGAGAGCCAAGCCGGCGGAGGCCGGCGCCTGGCGATTGAGGGCTTAATATAACAAAGCGGGCTCTGCCCACGCCCGGCGCCTGAGGGCCATTTAAAGTGCCCTTGACAAACCCCACCCTCCGTGGCCCTTTTTCCGCTTTCCGCCCGCTTTTCGGCACTCCAGATTCTCAGGACGACGCAGATGCATTGCTATAGAACGCACAATTGCGGCCAACTTCGCAGCCAAGACGCCGGTTCTTCGGCCAGGCTTTCCGGATGGGTGCATCGCAAGCGCGATCACGGCAATCTTTTGTTCGTCGATTTGCGCGACCATTACGGACTCACCCAGTGCGTCGTCGATGTTTCCAGCCCGGTCTTCAAGATTTTGGAAGAGGCGCGGCCGGAAAGCGTGGTGACGTTGACCGGCAAGGTGGTGACTCGGAGCGCCGATACGATCAATGCCAAGCTGCCGACCGGCGAGATCGAATTGCAGGTCGTCGAGGCCCTGCTGCAGTCCACGGCCGATGTCCTGCCGATGCAGGTGGCCGGCGAGCAGGAATTCCCCGAAGACATGCGTCTGCGCTATCGTTATCTCGATCTGCGCCGGGAAAAAGTGCATGCCAATATGCTGTTGCGCAGTCAGGTGATCGCCTTTTTGCGCCGGCGGATGATCGATCAGGGGTTTGTCGAATATCAGACGCCGATCCTGACCGCGTCCAGCCCGGAAGGCGCCCGCGACTATCTGGTGGTCAGCCGCGTTCATCCCGGAAAGTTCTATGCGCTTCCTCAGGCGCCGCAGCAGTTCAAGCAGCTTTTGATGGTTGCCGGCTTCGACAAATATTTTCAGGTGGCGCCTTGCTTCCGTGACGAGGACGGGCGCGCCGACCGGTCGCCGGGCGAGTTTTATCAGCTTGATTTCGAGATGAGCTTTGTCACGCAGGAAGACGTGTTCGCCGCCATCGAGCCGGTTCTGCAAGGTGTGTTCGAGGAATTTGGCGGTGGCCGCAAGGTGACGCCCGCGCCGTTTCCGCGGATTACCTATGACAACGCGATGCTGCAATATGGTTCGGACAAGCCGGACCTGCGCAACCCCTTGCTGATTTCCGATGTCACCGAGGCCTTCCGTGGCTCCAACTTCGGCATTTTCGCCAAGGCCATCGAGATCAACGGGGCCGTGGTGCGAGCCATTCCGGCGCCGGGCGCCGGCGACAAGCCGCGCAGCTTCTTCGATAAGCTGAACGAATGGGCCCGTGAACAAGGCGCCGGCGGTCTCGGCTATATCGTGTTCCAGGCCGGCGGCACGAAAGGCCCGATCGCCAAGAATCTCGAGGAGAACCGGATCGCTTTGATCCGCGAAGCCACTGGCGCCAAGGACGGCGATGCGGTGTTCTTCTGTTGCGACAAAAAAGGCGTGGCCGAGAAATTTGCCGGTTCCGTCCGCACCCGCGTTTGCAACGAACTCGACCTGTTGGAAAAAGACGTCTTCAAATTCTGTTGGACGATCGACTTTCCGATGTATGAACGCAACGAGGATACCGGCCAGATCGAATTCTCGCACAATCCCTTCTCGATGCCGCAAGGCGGCATGGAGGCGTTGCTGGAAAGAGATCCGCTGGAGATCAAGGCCTTCCAATACGATATCGTTTGCAACGGTGTCGAACTGTCGTCGGGGGCGATTCGCAACCATCGCCCCGATATCATGCTGAAAGCCTTCGAGATCGCCGGTTATCCGGCCTCTGTGGTCGAGGAGCGTTTCGGCGGCATGTTGAACGCCTTCCGTTATGGGGCGCCGCCGCATGGCGGATCGGCTCCGGGCATCGACCGCATCGTCATGCTGCTGGCCGACGAGCCGAATATCCGCGAAGTGATCCTGTTCCCAATGAATCAGCAGGCTCAGGATCTGTTGATGCAGGCGCCGGCCGACATCACGGCCGAGCGACTGAAGGAACTGCACATCAAACTCGACCTGCCCAAGCCGAAAAAACCGGTGTCTGAGTGACCGCGTCCCCTCGCCCGCTTTGCGGGAGAGGGGCGAACGAAGCGAGGGGTGGCGTTAAGAAAGGCGAAGATGCGCAAACTTGACCTGGCACAGGCGTTGGCCGAGGCCTTCGGGCATCTCGAAGCCAACCGCGTGGGCGAGGCCAAGCGGTTGGCGCGCGATCTTGAGCGCGCGCAACCGTCGCTGCCGGGCTTGCGTTATCTGCAAGGTCTGGTGGCCATGGCGGAAGGCGACGGCCGCAAGGCCGCCCAGTCTTTGGCCAAGGCTTTGGCGCAAACGCCCGACGCGGTGCCGCCCTTGTTGGCGATGGCGCGCGCACAGGCTCTCCAGCAACGGCATGGGCCGGCGGAGATGGCCTATTTGCGGCTGATTGCCCTCTCGCCCGCCTTGGCCGAAGCCTATGACGAATTGGGCGCCTTGTATTTGGCCTGCGGCCGAATGGAGGCGGCGGTCGGCAGTCTCGATCGCGCGACGACGGTGCGTCCGAAAGGAGCCGGCGCCTGGTATCGATTGGGTATCGCCCAAAGATCGCTTGGCCATTGGGAGGCCGCCGCTCGGTCTTTCGCGCAGACCATCGCCGTCGATGACAAGCATGCCAAGGCTTATGCCAGTTTGGCCGGCGTGCTGCGTCGGTTGAAGCGGGCGTCGGAAAGCGTTGGCGTGGCACGCCAAGCGGTCCGCTTGGAGCCTGCCGAGGCGAGCCATTGGCTGGAACTCGGGCAGGCCGAGCGAGAGGGAGGCGATCTCGACGCTGCCGTCGCGGCGTTCCGTGAGGTGATGCGCCTCGCGTCCGATGACATCGAGGCGCTCTGGCTCTCGGCGGAATGTCTCAATGCCTTGGGGCGGCAGGACGACGCTGTGGCC
>DATNIV010000312.1:0-7192 GCA_035604255.1 Telmatospirillum sp.
ATTGATGGCGGAAGCCATGCATCGGCTGGCCTCGGACGACGGCTTCACCACGGGCGTGCTGTTCGCCGGAAACCGCCCGGCCTTCATGCCCAAACGCAAAAACACGGCGAGCATCGCCGACATCGAAAGGAAGTTCCTCTCATGAGTGACGTTGCGCTTTTCCTGGCCCACGCCATCGCTTTGGAGTCCGAAGCGGCGGAACGCTACGATGAACTGGCCGATGCCATGGAGGTGCACAACAATCCCAAGGTCGCCGAACTGTTCCGTAAGCAGGCGCATTTTTCGCGCCTGCACTGGAACGAAATCAAGGAAACAGCCAAGCATCTCGAACTGCCGAAGCTGAAACCTTGGGAATACCAGTGGCAATCCACCGAGGGCCCGGAATCTGCGCCGGTCGAACGGACGCACTATCTGATGACGCCATACCATTGCATCCATCTGGCATTGCAAAACGAGCGGCGTGGCCATCAATATTACGCCGATGTGGCCTATAAAACGGAAGACCCCGAGGTCAAGAAACTCGCCACCCAGTTCGCCCAAGAAGAGGCGCAACATGTGGTGTTGCTGGAAAAATGGGCGGCCAATGTCGAAGAACCGGAACCCGATTGGGATCTCGATCTCGATCCACCCGTGGTCAGCGACTAAAACGCATTTGTTCCCGGCGCCTCCGATGACGGAGGACGAGAGCAGATCATGCTAAAGGGCGCGATGCGACTTGTCCCAACAAGATCGTATCGCGCCCTTTTTCTTAATAAGACGTTCGTCCGCTCCGGTCTTTTACGCTGGTTTTTGTCTCCAAAAAACATATTGAGCCCCGTCCCCCCTGTATGGTCTTAATCAAGACGGTGACACCCGAGGAGATTTTGATGAGCGGTCAGGAATCAACAGAACGTTACGACTCCAATGCCATCAATGAGTTCACCTCGGCACTCTTTCGTCATGCGGGCCTTGATGAAGAAAAAGCCGACAGCGTTGCAAAAATTCTGCTCTCGGCCGACATGATGGGACATGTGACCCATGGCTTGGCCTTGGTCCCCTGGTACCTCAAAGAGGCGCAATCCGGCGGCATGAACCGCACCGGAACACCTGAGGTGATCTCCGACCGGGGCGCCTGCGTCACCTGGAACGGGATGCGATTGCCTGGCGCCTGGCTTACCGAAAAGGCGATGACGCTCGCGCTCGACCGTGTCGGGACCTACGGCACGGTCACGGTTGTCATCGCGGACAGCCACCATATCGGGGCGTTGGCGGCCTATCTTCCTCGCGCGACGGAACGAGGCTATATGGCCCTGCTCGCCTGCTCGACGCCTTCCGGAGCGAAAGTCGCCCCCTTCGGCGGACGACAGGCCGTCTTTACACCCAACCCCCTGGCGGCGGGGATTCCAACGGACGGCGACCCCATATTGCTCGACATCAGTTCATCCATCACGACGGTCAATCGATCCAAACAGATGGCCCGAGAGGGGCAGCACTTCCCCCATCCTTGGGCACTCGACGCCGGCGGTGAGCCAACCGACGACCCATCCGTCGTCGTCAGCCAAGGCGGGACCTTGCTGCCCGTGGGAGGACTCGATCATGGGCACAAGGGCTACAGTTGGGCCATTCTGGTGGAGGCTCTGACTCAGGGACTGGGAGGATTCGGACGCAGTGACCATCCGACCGGAGAGAGTCTTTCTGTCTTCCTTCAGGTGATCGACCCGACGGCATTTGGCGGCAAAGCGGCCTTTACCCGACAAACAACGTGGCTGACCGAGGCCTGCGTCAACTGCCCGCCCCGCCCCGGTGTGGATCGCGTCAGAATTCCGGGGGAACTGGCGCTCGCGCGGCAACGAACCTCCCGCGACCATGGGGTGATTCTCTCATCTTCGATCGTCGACGGTCTGCGGCCGCTCGCCGTCGAGGCCGGATTAGTCATGCCGATGCCGCTATGATCGGCGTCCCTTCCGCTCGCCCCAGCGCCAAAGCGCCAAGCCCGGTAAACCGGTCATAAGGTCCGGCACCCGCTTGACCAGGGAAAGCGTCAGAGCCGCCTCGGGAGAAAGCCCCAAAGCCACGCCGATGGCAAGATAGCTCCCCTCCTGCACCCCCGCCGCCCAGGGCACGGCAAATGCGGCGCCCCGCACGGCGAATATGGCCGCTTCCAGAGCCACCACGGCCAGGATCGGCAGGGGACAGCCCATCAAATGCAAGGCCAACCAAGCCTCTCCCGTTCCGATGAGCCACGCCAAAATGTGGAGCCCGAAGCCCACGACCATGCGTGACCGCCCTCGATAAATGCTGGCAAGGGCCAGACTCAAACCCGCCCCATCCAGCCAAGCCGCCCACGCAGAGTCGGCAACGGCGCGATAGGCCAATTTTTGCAGCCATCCCATCACCCGAGGATGCTGGATAACCAGCAATCCCGCGACCGCCGGCAAGGAGAGCAGAACCGCTGCCAAAGCCCACCGGCCGCTATCGGCAACCGGGACAATGGCAATGAGCGCCAAGGCGCCCAGCATGCTGAAAACCACTTGGCTGGCCGTCTCGACCGTCACATCGGCAATAGCGGCGGCGGCGGCCATCCCTGGCGTCTGCCCCGCCAAGGCCAGCATGCGAGCGCCGATGATCTCCCCCCCCGCGGGCACAATCGCCACGACATTGGCGACGCCATCGCGCGCTAGCCGAGCCACCAGGAACGTGCCGACCGAAACGCCCCCCCGTGGCTGCAGGGCAAACCACGCCAATGCGCAAAGAACGATGGGAAAAAGGCGATAGACGGAGAGCCCGGCGGCGCCGGACCAGCCGACTGCGGTCAATCCGGTCACGATCCCGGCCCGATCGAAGGACAACACACAAGCGATGGCAACAGCGATCCCGCCCACGCCGAGCGCCACAGGGAGTGGTCGCGCCATTCTACTCGCCGACTGGGGCGGAAACGGGCGGAGGGGACGATAGAGGCAAATCACGCGCGTTGTTCATAACCAAATGGCCATCGCGCGTGATCCGGTATTCGCGGTTCCGCCAACGGACATTTTGCCCCAACAAACTCATAACCCAAACCATCGCGCACAAGACTTCACGCAACGGCACCAAAGCGGCATCGGCCATCCAGGCACGCCCGGCCACGCCGCGGGAAAACCGGACCCGGACCGCAAAATGCAAAGCCAGGCGCAACCCCACATGCAAAGCCACCAGAAAACAGCCGAGGATGGACGGTTCTACCGCCAGGAAAATGAGCAACAGCGGCAAAGGAAAGGTCGTCACGGAGAGAATATGGTCACGCGGCCGACAGGACCGCACCGTGCGCGACCATCTCACTTCATGATCGACCAGGGAGGACAAGCGGTTCTCGCTCACCATGGTGTCGACGGTATAGGAACTGATACGGACTTGCCACCCACGCAGTCGAATGAGACGTCCGAGAAGATTATCCTCGGCCAAATGATCCGCCACGGCATGGAAGCCGCCGACAGAGGCCAACGCCTCGCGCCGAAACGCCATCAGGGCTCCGAAGCACCCGTCGACACCGCTTAGCGAGACGTCCACCAGAACCGACGGCAAAAACCAGTCATTGATATAAAGGGCGCCCAAGCGAGAGACCGGCCCCGCCAACGGCCGCCCTTGATAAAGACAGGACACGGCCCCCACGCCCTCGCTCGAAATCTGCGCCACCACCGAGGTCAGAGCATCGGAACCGACCGCGACGTCACTGTCGGCAACCACCAGCATATCGTGACGGCAAGAGGGCATCATGTTGATCAGATTGCTGACCTTGAGATTGGCGCCATAAATTCTGGCATCGATCACCACGGCGACGTCTTGATTCGGAAACTCAGCCCTCAGACGGTTCACCACCGCGACCGCAGCATCGCCGGCATCACGCACGCCAAAAACCAATTGGTACGCCGGATAATCCTGCAAAAAAAAGGACCGCAGGCAATCATAGAGACCGGGCTCGTCGCCACAGAGGGGCTTCATGACGGTGACAGCCGGTGAGATCACGCCATCGTGCCGCGGTGTTTCCTTGTGAAAACACAGCACATGCTTCAGGGCGAGCAGCAGATAGGCCAGTCCGGCCAAAGCCAGACCATAGAGCCCGATCGAAACGACAGAAATGACGATCCAATCCATGATTGGAGAATCAGGATACGACAGCCCCACAAATCCAAGATTTTCCATATGGATAACTCAAGCTCGCCCCCCACACCACATGGTAGGCCAAACAGCCATTCTTGAGAATGAAAAACGCCCCCGTTTTCAGCCTGAAGCGTATAACCTAATGGTTAGGGCCATGCCCAGGAAAAAATGATCGGGATAAAAAAAAGTCGCGTCCTTTCCTATTCCCAAGCATTCTATGGTCATTGATGCTTCCGCTGCCCCCCGACTCTTCCGTCTTCTTATGCAAAATAGGGCTCTCACCGTGATCGCCTCCTCCAACCGCATCAATCGACACAATCGCCGTTCGGCTGGCGCCCCCCATTGGATCGCTCTTGCCGCCGCCTTGCTTCTGCCGATCGCCGCCTCCGCTCAAGCGCCACAGCCGGCGGACATCGGCTTGCAAGTGGAAAAGCCGGCCGGTGACGGCAAATTGTTTTCACACGGTTCGGGGGTCCTGTTGGGTGACGGCATGGTGCTGACGGCGGCCCATGTCATCGCGGTCAATCCGCAAGACCCCAAAGTCACGGTATTTCTCGACAATCGCCGCGTTGACGGCCTTGTCGCCTTCAGCGGTCAGAGCGAACATGTCGATCTGGCTCTGATCAAGGTCGATCCGGCAAATCTTCCGCCGAGCAAGCAGGATCTGGGGACAGAGCCCGTCTGTGCCCGAAATCCCGGCCCAGCCCAGCCGGTTGTCGTTGCCTGGATGGGAAAGACGAGCCAGGAAACCACCCTGTTGAGGGCCGACCCGCCCAAAGATGCGTCCGACCCCACGCCTTACTCCACCATGCTGGCGGCAGGCCATCCGAAGGGAGCATCCGGCGGAGGCGTCTTCGATCCGCAGCGCAGGTGTTTGCTGGGAATTCTCGTCGCCGACGGCACATTCAACATCGACATTCCCGGCGTACCGCACGAAATCACGATCTTCCTGCCGGCCTCCGAGATCACATCCTTTCTGAAGAGATATCGGGAGCAACGGAGATAGCATGTCCGGCCGGACGAACCTCTTGATCAATCCCTAGCCCCAGTGCTGTTCACTTAAGAGAACGTTGTCATTAGCGAAAGCGAAGCAATCCAGAAGGCATCGTTGTCACTGGATTGCTTCGCTGACCGCTCGCAATGACGGAGCTTTAAGTGTGCCAGCCGCCAGGGTAGCGCTTCGTCCTCAACGCTCGACGGTCATCGCGATCCCCATACCGCCGCCAATGCACAAGGTGGCCAGGCCTTTCTTGGCGTCGCGGCGAATCATTTCATGAAGCAGTGAAACCAGAATGCGTGCTCCGGAAGCGCCAACCGGATGACCAAGCGCGATCGCGCCGCCATTGACGTTGACCTTCCGAACGTCCCAACCGAGATCGCGATTGACGGCGATCGCCTGCGCGGCGAAAGCCTCGTTGCCTTCGATCAGATCAAGATCAGCCGCAGTCCAACCGGCCTTTTTCAGAGCCGCCTTTGACGCCGGAATCGGCCCGCTGCCCATGATCGCGGGATCAACGCCAGCCTGAGCCCATGACGCGATTCGGGCCAGCGGCGTCACCCCCCTTCTGCGCGCTTCGGCCTCATGCATCAGGACGACCACGGCGGCGCCATCATTGATTCCCGACGCGTTGCCGGCGGTCACCGTGCCATCCTTGTCGAAGGCCGGACGCAATTTGGACAGTTGTTCCAAGGTACAGCCGTGGCGGGGAAACTCATCGACCGAAACCACCTCTTCGCCCTTACGGGTTTTGATGGTGATGGGAGCGATCTCCTGGTCAAATTTCCCGGCCTTTTGCGCGGCTTCCGCCTTGTTTTGCGACGCAACGGCGAAGAGATCCTGCTCCTCACGCGTAATCTGCCATTTCCGCGCGACATTTTCCGCGGTCACGCCCATGTGATAGCCATGAAAAGCATCCAGCAAGGCATCTCTGAGCATGGTGTCGATCAATTCGACATTGCCCATCTTGGTCCCCGAGCGGAGATGGATGACGTGCGGAGCGTTGCTCATGCTTTCCTGTCCGCCGGCGACGACGATGCTGCCATTGCCCTCGGCGCTGATCGCTTGCGCCCCCAGAGCCACCGCCCGCATGCCGGACCCACAGAGCTGATTGATCGTCCAGGCGGGCGATTCCTGCGGAATGCCGGCCGCCAGGGACGCTTGGCGGGCCGGATTCTGACCGACGCCAGCGGCGAGAATCTGCCCGAGAATAACTTCCGAGACGTCGCCAGCCTCGATACCCGCCCGCGCAATGGCGGCGCGAATGGCATGCTGGCCAAGATCGACGGAAGACAGCGCGGCTAAACTGCCGTTGAAATTTCCGACCGGGGTGCGGGCGGCAGAGACGATGACGACGTCACTCATGGGGTCCGTTCCTCGATTTAAGAGTTATGGCGCCGTCCAGCAAGGACGCGATTACGAGCGCCACCACAACCTTGAGCAAATTTTTTACAACTGTCCAGAATATCTAAAGTTGGATCGCCATCGACGCCGCGATCCGCTTCCTTCAAAACCGATCAGGCTCTAGGATCTTTCTCCTCTCGGGCTGATGCATTGACCTGCCCGAGGGGAGGCGAGGCTTTGAACAGAGTCGGGATGACATTCGGATGAACGACTGGAAAGATGCGGCGCTGCTATTGGTCGGCCATGGCTCATCGCGACTGGTGACGTCGCGGCAAGCCACCGATCGCTTGGCCGCGGAGATCCGTCGGCGGAACTTGTTCGCCGAAGTCGAAGCCTGCTTCTGGAAGGAGGCGCCTTTTCTCTCTCTCGATCTGGTCGCTGCGCGAACCGTTTATATCGTTCCCAATTTCGCCGGGGAAGGCGCTTTCACACGGCGTTTGATCCCCCAGAAACTGGGGCTGACCGGTACGAAGAGTATCATTGGTGGGCGGCGCCTGATCTACACGGAACCGGTCGGGTGCCATCCACGTCTCCCCAACCTGCTACGCCTTCGCGCCGAGGAGCTTTGCCGGAAAAACAGGATCGCGCCGGAAAACACCGGATTGCTGATTATCGGCCATGGCTCCCGCCAACCGGGTGGCGTCTCCGCCACGCCCGAAGCGGTGGCCAACGCCT
>DATNIV010000313.1:0-2490 GCA_035604255.1 Telmatospirillum sp.
AGTGCCGGAACCATCCGCGCCCGCGCCGTTCTCGAAAACCACGACCTGTCGCTGACGCCCGGTCAATTCGCGCGGATACGACTGCCGCGGACGACGCCTTACGACGCCTTGATGGTGCCCGAAGCCGCGGTGTTGACAGACCAGTCGCGTAAGATCGCTCTGATCGTCTCCGACGATGGCACTGTCGTTCCCAAACCGATTGTCGTGGGTCCAGTCCAGGATGGATTGCAAGTGGTGCGGAGTGGCTTGTCTCCGGATGACAAAGTCATCGTCAATGGTCTGATGCGGTCGCGGCCGGGCGCCAAAGTCACCCCACAGGCCGGCGATATTTCCAGCCGACCGGCCAATTGACGGGGGAGAGGCCTCAATGCGACTTTCCCATTTCTTCATCGATCGGCCGATCTTCGCGACGGTCATTTCGGTGTTCATCACCCTGATCGGCGCCATCGCCTATTTTACCTTGCCGCTCGCCCAATATCCCGAGATCGCGCCGCCGACCATCGTGGTGAGCGCCAGTTATCCCGGCGCTTCCGGCCCGGTGGTGGATGACACGGTGGCGACTCCGTTGGAGCAACAGATCAACGGCGTCGAGAATATGCTCTATATGTCGAGCCAGGCGACGGGCGACGGCAATTTGCGTTTGACCGTGACCTTCCGGCCGGGAACCAACCTCAATATCGCGCAGGTTCTTGTCCAGAATCGCGTCGCGCTGGCGACCCCTCAGTTGCCGAGCGAGGTGCAGAGGATCGGCGTCAATGTGGTGAAGAATTCGCCGGATTTTCTGATGGTGATCCATCTGATTTCACCGGACGATTCGCGCGACCAATTGTATCTGTCGAACTACGCCACATTGCAGGTCAAGGACGTGTTGAGCCGCGTCGACGGCGTCGGCAGCGTGACCGTCTTCGGCGCGCGCGATTATGCGATGCGGGTTTGGCTCGATCCGGATCTGGTGGCCGCGCGGAATCTGACGCCCGGCGAGGTGGTGAAAGCCTTGCAAGCGCAAAATGCGCAGGTGGCGGCGGGGGTGCTTGGGCAGCCGCCGGTCCCCAAGTCGGGCGCTTTCCAGTTCAATGTGCAGACCCAAGGCCGTCTTTCCGATCCGGCCGAATTCGCCAATGTCATCGTCAAGAGCGATGCCGACGGGCGGATCACCCGGGTGCGCGATATCGGGCGTGTCGAACTGGGGGCGCAGGACTACAACGTCAATGGTTACCTCGATCACGCGTCGGCCGTGCCGATGGGTATCTTCCAGCTTCCCGGCTCCAATGCCCTGGAGACGGCCGATCGGTTGTTGAAGACCATCGACGATTTGTCGAAATCCTTTCCGCCGGGCGTGAAATATACCGTCGTCTACAATCCGACCCAGTTCATCGACCAGTCGGTGCATGAAGTCTATGTGACCATCTTCGAGGCCATTTTGCTGGTTGTCGTCGTGGTGATCGTCTTTCTGCAGACGTGGCGCGCCTCGATCATTCCCATTGTCGCCATCCCCGTTTCGCTGGTGGGAACCTTCGGCGTTCTTGCCGCCATGGGATATTCCCTGAACAGCCTGTCGCTGTTCGGTCTGGTCCTGGCGGTGGGGATCGTGGTCGATGACGCGATCGTCGTCGTCGAGAACGTCGAGCGTAATCTGCGGGACGGAATGACGCCCAAAAACGCCGCCCATGTCACCATGGACGAGGTTGGCGGCGCCCTTATTTCCATTGCGCTTGTTTTGTCCGCGGTGTTCATTCCCGCCGCTTTCATTCCCGGTATTTCCGGGCAGTTCTTCCGGCAGTTCGCCGTGACCATCGCCGCTTCGACGGTGATCTCGCTGATCGTTTCGCTGACCTTGTCGCCGGCGTTGTGCGCTTTGCTGTTCGAAAGCCACAAGGAGCATGATCACGCGCAGATTTCGCCCGTGGCCCGGCCCTTCGTTCTCTTCTTTCGGATGTTCAACCGGACCTTCGATCGCCTTGCCGGCGGTTATGGCGGCTTGACGCGGCGGTTGGCGCGTTTTGCCATTCTGTTGCTGGTCGGCTATGCCGGCCTGATCGGCTTGACCGGACTGCAATTCTACGAAACGCCCAAGGGATTCATTCCGGACCAGGACCAGGGCTATCTGATCACCGTCATCCAACTGCCGCCGGGGGCGTCCTTGGCGCGCACCGACGAAGTGTTGCATCGGGTCATCAAGACCACGTTGGAGACGCCCGGCGTGGCGCATGTGGTGCCCTTCGCCGGACTTGACGGCGCCACCTTCACCAACGCCTCGAACGCGGCGACGGCTTTCGTGATCCTCGATCCCTTCGAGGCGCGGGCGGCCAAGGGGTTGTCGGCGAGCCAAGTGTTGGCGACATTGAGCGCCCGCTTGCAGTCCATCCAGGATGCCTTGATCATTCCGATCGCGCCGCCGCCGGTGCGTGGCATCGGGACGGCCGGCGGCTGGAAAATGATGATCGAAGACAAGCGCGGCCGGGGGCTGCCGGCGCTTGAGGCGGCGGCCAA
>DATNIV010000314.1:0-4798 GCA_035604255.1 Telmatospirillum sp.
GTCAATCGCAACGGTGGCAACGGTGACGTCGTCGAAATCGCGATAAGGCTTCCGGACTGAAGCTCATCTCGGATGGCGGCCGCCGGAATCACGGCAATTCCGATGCCCGCGCGAACCAGACGCAAAATGGCGGCGAGAGAACCGATACAATGGATGGTTTTCGGGCTGGCCCCTTCGCGCCGACAGACGTCGAGCAACCCCAAATGCGGTTGCGAGCCCCGCGTCATGGTCAGAATCGGATGCTCGGAGAGTTGCGTAAAGGAATAAACGGCATTCGCCAACCAGCCATCGCCGGGACGGCCGATAACGCACATGGGCATCCGCCCAAGGCTTAAATTACTAATGCCATCCCCGAGAACGGGGTCGGTCTGCAATGTCACATCCAATTGGCCTCGCCGCAAACGGTCATGCAGTTGCTGCGTCGATTCGGCCGTCAACTCGATTTCCAGCGCCCGATGTCCCGATTGCAAATGCTCCAGAAAATCGATCAACCAAGTGTGGACGATGGTTTCGATGACGCCGATCCGCAAAACGCCGGCCAGGGCCTGATCGCCCTGCAAGGCCGTTCGCATTTCTCGCCCGATATCGAGCATCCGCTCGGCGTAGGTCAGCAGAATGCGGCCCGCCGGCGTCAGTCGGATTTCACGGACATCGCGTTCGAACAACGGTTTGTTGAAGTCACTTTCAAGAGACGCGATTCGGCCGGAAATAGCCGCCTGAGTCATATGGAGCCGCTCGGCAGCACTGCGAAAACTGCCGAGCCGGGCCACCCAAACGAACGCTTCCAGGAACCGTGTATTCACCCTTCCCCCGCCGTGACCGAAAGCAACGCCGGGCGAGCTCTCTTCACGCCGCAACCGGTAAATATTTTATAGCATAGTCATGCGCTATCCGCCGCCCAAGAACGGGATCTTCGATTTCCATGCGGAACCGGGACGCAGGTCTTATCCCCCCGATGGCCGGAATGGTTCCGCCAAACATGACGCCCCCCGCGGCCAACCCGCCGAACCGTTTGATCAGGTCCTCGGGACGCTTCAGAGCGGACATTGTCCCTTCCTGGTAAAGAGTCCAGGCCTCCGTTCCCACCGAACCGATTGAGGATCGCAGAATCAGTTGATCCCAATGGTCGGCGACATCGACGAAGCGCCACACGGTCTTTCCCAAAGGTTTGGCACAAAGCTGTTTGGAATGGGCAACCGACCATTCCTCGGCCTGACGGTCGGTGTGGTCGGAACCGACACCGATGCAAAGCCCTTCGGCCATTTCGATCAAGACCGGCTCGACCTCGCCGGACGTCCGAGGTCCCAGCATCGCGACGATCTCGTCTGTCGTCAACAATGAGGGCGCCCCGGCATAATACAAAGGGGTGGTGCTGGGAGGAGGAACCCCGATGGCCTGAAGTTCCTCGATATGATGACGCACGGCTTGTTCATCGCGCCCGGCCCAGCCGGCGATTGTCAGGCTTTCCGGGAAAAACCGTACATGTCTCACCTCGGTGTCGGGACGTGCCAGAAAAAAGTCGATAGGATGGCTGGTTGACATGGTTTCCTCTACCCAATGGCGTTTCGTTCGAAGACGGCTCAATCTTTTAGCGGTTGATGCGCCGTTTCCCGTGCGACCGCCAAAGCGAGCCCGGTGACGCACAACGCCGCCACGACGTAAAGAGAGACCGCCAGTGTCGAACCATAGGCTTGGTACAAGGAGACGATGATCAGCGGTGCGAAACCGCCACCGACCACGCCGGCGAAGGTATAGGCCAGTGAAGAACCGCTATAGCGCACGCGGGTCGCGAATTGTTCGGTGACGAAAGCGCCCTGAGGGCCGTACATGGCGGCGTGAAAAATCAGCCCGGCCACCACCGCAAGAACGATGAAATAGGGATCGGCGGTGTTCATCAGCCCAAAGAAGGCAAAGGCCCAAACCGCTCCGGCAACGGCGCCAAGCGCATAGACCGGACGGCGACCGACACGATCTGACAGACGTCCGAACAAGGGCACACAGATGGCGTTGAACCCCGCACCGATGAGAACGGCCGTCAAAGCCGTCGGACGGGGCAGCTTCAGCACTTGCGTGACATAGGTCATGGTGAAAACCACGACCAAGGCATAAAGGACATCCGAACCGACACGCGCTCCACCGGCAATCAGCAGACTGCGCAAATGCTTCTTGAACACTTCGCCGACGGGAGCCTTGGCCTGCTTGTGCGAGGCTTCGATCTCCTTGAACATCGGCGTTTCGTCGACGCCCATCCGCACCCACAAGCCGAAACCGACCAGAACCGCGCTGACCACGAACGGAATGCGCCATCCCCACGCCAGGAAATCCTGATCGGACAAGGCCATCGTCACCACGGTAATCAAGGCCGTCGCCAGCAGGGTTCCCGCCGATGGGCCGACTTGCGCCCAAGAGGCGTTCAATCCGCGGCGATCCTGGCGGCCATGTTCGACGGAGAGCAAGACCGCACCGGCCCATTCACCGCCGAGTGCGACGCCCTGGACGAACCGAAGCGCGACGAGGAGCAACGGACTGGCAATTCCGATGGCGTCAAAGGTCGGCAACAGGCCCATCAGGAAGGTCGTCACGCCCATCACCACCAAGGTTACGACCAGCACAGCGCGCCGGCCGAGCTTGTCACCCAAATGGCCAAAAAAAACGCCCCCCAGGGGCCGCGAGACATATCCGACGGCATAAGTCGAGAACGCGAGGATCACCCCGGCCAAAGGCGAGAAGGACGGGAAGAACAATTTGTTGAAGATCAGCGCCGCCATCGTGTTGTAGACGGTGAAGTCGTACCATTCGAGCGTGGTCCCCACCATGCTCGCTCCGGCCAAACGTTTCATCATGGCCGGGCTCGTTCCGCTTCCGGCGGAACGATTGGTAACGGATCCCGGCAAATCGGAAACCGTCAACGCTTCTGTGGCGTCCATCGTCCTATCTCCTTTTTGAGATTGCAGAAGCCCACAACAGGGCGAAATGTCATTCAATCGGCGATAATCGGTTCGACGGCGCCGGCGACCGACAACAAGCGGCGGTCGGCCAGACGACGCCCCATCAGCATGAGACCGACAGGCAGCGGCGCACCGGGCACCGGCAGCGAAATGGCCGGCAAGTCGAAGAGGTTGGCCACTCGGGTGTTTCGCAACAGCAATCCGTTGATCCGATGGAACTCCACCTCGTCCTCCACCAAACGGGAGATATCCGGAGCGAGCAGTGGAACCGTCGGCAACAAGAGGATTTCGCCACTCTCCAGGCGTTGATCCATGCTTTTGACGAGTTTGGCCCGCCGCTTCGTCATCCGGACATAGTCCGCGGCGAGAACCTGCCGCCCCGCTTCGATGCGCGCTCGGATCTTGGGATCGACACCGCTTAAGTCGTCGATCCCTTCCTCTTTCAGTCGAGCCAGGAGCTCGACCGCAGTGAAGGAGCCGATAGCATCAAGCTCTGCCAGTTGATCGAGTTCCCGGTCCAAAGCCCCGTCCCGGATCCCAAAACCGGCGAGGCGCAATTTTTCGACAGCCCTGTCGAACGCCATTGCCACCGGCGTTTCGATCTTGTCGAACAAACGGCCACGCGGAATGGTCAGAACCAGGGACGTCTTGTCGATTGGTTCCAACGGCTCGACGCCGGTCGCGCTCAGCACAGCGTCGGCCATGGCGCAGG
This sequence comes from Telmatospirillum sp., assembly GCA_035604255.1. Classification (GTDB taxonomy): domain Bacteria; phylum Pseudomonadota; class Alphaproteobacteria; order Rhodospirillales; family Magnetospirillaceae; genus Telmatospirillum. The sequence goes on from DATNIV010000314.1 coordinate 3,661, forward strand.
CGGCAACCGACCGCGCGATCGGACCGACCACATCGAGCGTCGTCGACAATGGGAAAACGCCGTCGGTCGGTATCCGCCCGGCGGTCGGCTTGAATCCCACCGCGCCACAAAGCGCCGCCGGAATGCGGAGCGATCCGCCGGTGTCCGACCCAATGCCAATCTCGGCCATGTCATCGACGACGGAAATCACAGCTCCAGAAGATGACCCTCCGGGAATGCGCGACCGGTCCCGTGGATTGCCGGGATTTCCGTCATGCGGGTTGAGGCCGATGCCGGAAAAGGCGAATTCCGTCATATGTGTCTTGCCAAGGATGACGGCGCCCGCCGCCCGAAGCCGGGCCACCACGACAGCATCCTGTCGCGCGACCGGCCGACCGCGCAGGATGGCCGAACCCGGCGTCGTCACCTGCCCCGCCACGTCGAACAAATTCTTGACGGACACCACCTGTCCGTCCAGCGGACCGAGCGATGAGCCCCGCTCGGCACGCGAATCGGCCGCCGCGGCCGCCAGAAGGGCCTCATCCTCGAACACTTGAGCAAAGACTGTCGCACCTTGCAAATTCGGATCGTTCAGCCTGAGCAGACAGTCCTGCAGCCGAGTCGCGGCCGAACCGACGATGACGGGAACAGTCATCCGCACAGCCCTTCCACCGATTCCGAAACCCGGACGGCGGCCAAATCGCTTTCGGTCAGGTGCCACATCATATTCAAAACCGATATCTCGCCGGTCGCACCGGCGTTCCGCTTCACCTGCTGAACGGCGTCGCGAACAACCGCCTCCGAGGTAGCCTCAATCAACAGAATGGGATCGAGGACCCGGCCTTCGGATTTTTCCGCCGGCAAGGGAGAACTGAGCGTCGCGTCGGGAACAAGCAGGCGCGTGGCAATAATTCCGTCCCGTCGCTGCAACGATCGACCTTCTTCGCACAGTGCTTCGATATCGCCCGCGCCGGCTGGCTGGCCAAACCGCAACACGGCAAGGAATGCGCCGGTTCCAACGCCCGTCTCGGCAACGACGGCGCATACGCGGCGCATGCAGTTTTTCATTCGTCCGAGATTGGCAACCGACCAAGCCGTTTGATGGGAGAACGCCTGTCGATAGCTTTCGCTGCGAAAAGCATCCAGAGACCGGGTGCGG
>DATNIV010000315.1:0-10126 GCA_035604255.1 Telmatospirillum sp.
GTCTGGGCGGGCGTATCGAAGGCGCCACCATTTGGCTGGTCGGGGCCGGCAGCGCCGGCAGGGCGATTGCCTATGCTGCGGCGGAAGCCGGGGTGAAACGCCTTTTCATTGATGATCAGTCTGACGAGCGGGCACAAAAACTGGCCGGCGAACTCGCCGCGGCCTTCGTCGGGGTAAAAGCGCAAAGCGGACGTCCAACAAATTTGCATTCCGTCGATATCGCGGTCAATGCCACCCCCTGCGGCATGGAGCCGGACGACGATCTCCCCTTCGATCCGACCGAACTTCGGTCCGACAGCTGGGTCGCCGACACCATCTTGATTCCCGAAATAACGCATTTGATGGCCGAGGCGGAACGTCATGGATGCCGGCTCTTTCCCGGCCGCAAGATGGTGGAAAGCCAAGTGGGCGATTATGCGCGGTACTTCGGCTGGAAAGAATGACGAGTATGACACGTAAATTATTCGGGACGGATGGTGTGCGGGGAACCGCCAATATCGAACCGATGACCGCAGAAACGGCGATGCGGCTGGGGATGGCCGCGGGACATTATTTCATCCGTGGCGCGCATCGGCATACTGTCGTGATTGGCAAGGACACCCGTATTTCCGGCTATATGTTGGAGCCGGCTCTGACTGCCGGCTTTATTTCGGTGGGCATGGATGTGGTGCTGCTGGGGCCCTTGCCGACGCCGGCGGTGGCCATGTTGACCCGTTCGATGCGGGCCGATCTCGGTGTGATGATCTCAGCCTCTCACAATCCGTTTGAGGACAATGGCATCAAGTTGTTCGGGCCTGACGGTTTCAAGTTGTCCGACGAAGCCGAAGGCGAGATCGAGGCCCATATGGAAAACGGTCTTGCCAGCCATCGTGTGGCGCCGTCCGCGCTTGGGCGGGCTCGACGCCTGGACGACGCGTTGGGGCGTTATATCGAATATACAAAAAATACCTTTCCGCGAGGGTTGCGGCTGGATGGCCTGAAGATCGTCGTCGATTGCGCCAACGGCGCGGCCTACAAGGTCGCCCCGACCATTCTTTGGGAATTGGGCGCCGACGTGGTGCCCGTCGGCGTCGCTCCCGATGGCTACAATATCAACAAGAATTGCGGCTCGCTTTCCACCGACGCGATGAAAAGCCAGGTGGTGGCGCATGGCGCTCATCTGGGCGTCGCTTTGGATGGCGATGCCGATCGGCTGGTGTTGTGCGACGAGAACGGCAGTCTTGTCGACGGTGATCAGGTGATGGCGCTGATCGGCCGTACCTGGAGCGACAACGGTTTGTTGAAAGGTGGTGGCGTGGTGGCCACCGTGATGTCCAATCTTGGATTGGAGCGGTTTCTTCGCAGCTCCGGATTGGCCTTGCATCGCACCAATGTGGGCGATCGTTATGTTTTGGAGCGGATGCGGCGCGACGGCTTCAATTTGGGTGGCGAGCAGTCGGGACATATCATCCTGTCGGATTATTCGACCACCGGCGACGGATTGGTGGCCGCCCTGCAAGTGTTGGCGGCGTTGGTCGAGTCGGGGAAACCCGCCAGCCAGGTGCTGCGTCTGTTTCAACCCCTGCCGCAATTGCTGAAAAACATCAGGGTGTCCAAGGCGTCCAGCGGCGCGGTATTGAACGACCCCCGCGTCCTGTCCGCCATCAAAGCCGGCGAGGACAGGCTGGCCGATTGCGGGCGATTGCTGATCCGCAAGTCCGGAACCGAACCCTTGATCCGCGTGATGGCCGAAGGAGAGGACGAGGGACAGATCGCCCTGGTGGTCGATGACATCATCGAAACGATTCGCCGGGCAGCCGGATCGTGAGCGCCGTCCCCTTCGAGATGACGGGCCGCGTGCTGATCATTGCCGGATCGGATTCCGGTGGCGGCGCGGGTGTCCAGGCCGACATCAAGACGGTGACGGCTTTGGGAAGTTTCGCGGCGACGGCGATCACCGCTTTGACCGCGCAGAATACCCAAGGGGTGTTCGGTGTGCTGGATATTCCGCCCGAGTTCATTCGGAGCCAAATCGATCTCGTTCTTGACGACATTGGAGCCGATGTCGTCAAGACGGGGATGCTGAGCAAGGCGGAGGCGATCGAGGTCATCGCCCAGGCGTTGGAGCGCCGCTCCCCCTTGTTGCCGCTGGTGGTCGATCCGGTGATGGTGGCAAAAGGCGGGCAAAAGCTGCTCGACGATGCCGCGCACGCGGCCTTGCTGTCCAGATTGATTTGCCAGGCGAGCGTGGTGACGCCCAACATTCCCGAGGCCGAGGCCCTGACCGGCATGGCGATCACGGACGTCGACGGCATGGCGGCGGCCGGCCGCGCCCTGTTGGCCCATGGTCCGCGCGCCGTGCTGATCAAAGGGGGCCATATGGATGGACCCTGGCTGATCGATGTGTTGGTCGACGCCGACGGCATCGAGACCTTCGAAGGCGCGCGTTTGGAGACGACCAGCACCCACGGCACGGGCTGCACCATGGCCTCGGCCATCGCCGCCGGTCTCGCCCGCGGCTTGCCGATGAAAACGGCGGTCTCGCGGGCGCGGCGCTATGTGCAACTGGCCATTCAGAGCGCGCCCGGCTTGGGGCATGGCCATGGTCCGCTCAATCATGCCCATACGGTGCGGCCCTTCGAGGCTTGACCTCCGGAGGATCGCCTGCCATCCTCGCCCCGGGCCACGATCCCCCAACGGATCGCGACCCTTCTGTGAGGGAGGGGTTTTCCGATGACAGTTCTCGAACGGCCGGCTGTTCGGCCGAACAATTCTCATTTTTCTTCCGGTCCTTGTGCCAAACGTCCCGGCTGGTCGCTGCAGGCGCTGGCCGATGCGTCCATTGGTCGTTCGCATCGCGCCAAGGTGGGCAAGAGCAAACTGGCCGAAGTCCTCGACAAAAGCCGGGCGATTCTCGGTCTTCCCGACGACTATCTGATCGGCATCGTGCCGGCGTCCGATACCGGCGCCGTCGAGATGGCCATGTGGTCGTTGCTGGGTGAGCGCGGCGTCGACATTCTGGCTTGGGAAAGCTTCGGCGAAGGTTGGGTGACCGACGTCACCAAGCAGCTTAAATTGTCCGACGTGCGGGTTTTGACCGCCGATTACGGAAAATTGCCGGATCTGGCGCAGGTCGATTTCAACCGCGACGTGGTTTTCACTTGGAACGGCACAACCTCGGGCGTTCGTCTTCCCGATGGTGACTGGATTGCCGACGATCGGCAGGGGCTGGTGATTGCCGATGCGACGTCGGCGGCGTTCGCCATGGACATTCCGTGGAAGAAGACCGATGTGGTGACCTGGTCCTGGCAGAAGGTGCTGGGTGGCGAAGCCGCGCATGGCATGTTGGTGCTCTCGCCCCGCGCCGTGGCCCGCCTGGAAAGTTATAAGCCGGCTTGGCCGATGCCGAAGATTTTCCGCATGACCAAGGGCGGCAAGTTGATCGACGGAATTTTCAAGGGCGACACCATCAATACGCCCTCGATGCTGGCCGTCGAAGACCAGATCGACGCTCTGAATTGGGCCGAAAAGATCGGCAGTCTGAAAGGGCTGATCGCGCGTTCGGAAGCCAATTTGGCGGCGTTGACCAAATGGGTGGAGAAATCCTCCTGGGCGGCCTTCCTTGCTGCGGATCCGAAGATCCGGTCCTGTACGTCCATCTGTCTGATCGTCAAGGCGCCGTTCTTTGCCAAACTGTCGGCCGATGATCAGACGGCTGCTTCCAAGAAGATCGCCTCGCTGCTGGAAAAGGAAGGGGTGGCCTATGACATCGCGTCCTATCGCGATGCTCCTGCCGGTCTCCGGATCTGGGCCGGTGCCACCGTCGAGACCTCCGACATCGAAAAGCTGACGCCCTGGCTTGACTGGGCTTTTGCGCAGGTCGAAGCCGAATACACGGCGAAAGTCTGAAGCAGCTGTGACTGTCCGCTCTTTGCGCGGACAGTTTTTTCTCGTCATTGCCGGGCTTGACCCGGCAATCCATGGATGCCCGGGTCAAGCCCGGGCATGACGATGGACGATTTGCAGGGGATCACCCGCATGCCCAAAGTTCTGATAAGCGATAAGCTCAGTCCGGCTGCCGTACAGATTTTCAAGGATCGCGGCATCGAGACCGACGTTAAAACCGGCCTTTCGCCGGACGAATTGAAGGCCATCATTGGCGGCTACGATGGTTTGGCCATCCGTTCCAACACCAAAGTGACCGCCGATATTCTGGCCGCGGCCGGCAAGCTCAAGGTGGTTGGCCGCGCCGGCATCGGCGTCGACAATGTCGATATCCCGGCGGCGACGGCGCGGGGCGTCGTGGTGATGAACACGCCTTTTGGCAATTCCATCACCACTGCTGAACATGCCATCGCCATGCTGTTCGCCGTGGCGCGCGATATCCCGCAGGCCAACGCCTCGACGCACGCCGGGAAATGGGAAAAGTCGAAGTTCATGGGGGTCGAACTGACGGCCAAGACCCTGGGCATCATCGGTTGCGGCAATATCGGTTCGATCGTTGCCGAACGCGGCATTGGTCTCAAGATGAAAGTGATCGCCTACGATCCCTTCCTGTCACAGGAGCGGGCCAAGGCGCTTGGTGTCGAAAAAGTCGAACTGGACGACCTTTTGGCGCGTGCCGACTTCATCACCTTGCATACGCCGCTGACCGATGCGACACGCGGCATCATCGATGCCGCGGCTCTCGCCAAAACCAAGAAGGGGGTGCGTATCGTCAATTGCGCCCGCGGCGGTTTGGTGGTCGAGAACGATCTGAAGGCGGCTCTCGATTCCGGTCATGTCGCCGGCGCGGCCTTTGATGTGTTCGTCGAAGAGCCGGCCAAGACCAATGTGTTGTTCGGCAATGAAAAAGTGGTGTGCACGCCGCATCTGGGCGCCTCGACGATGGAAGCGCAGGAAAATGTCGCTTTGCAGGTGGCCGAGCAGATGTCCGACTATTTGCTGACCGGCGCGGTGACCAACGCCATCAACATGGCCTCGGTGTCCGCCGAAGATGCGCCGAAATTGCGTCCCTATATGGCTCTGGCCGGACAATTGGGCAGCTTTGCCGGCCAGTTGACCGAACATGGCCTCAAATCCGTGTCGATCGGCTATGAAGGGCAGGTGGCTGATCTGAACACCAAGCCGCTGACGGCGACGATCCTTGAGGGCTTGTTTAAATCCTTCGTTGAAACGGTCAATCTGGTCAATGCACCGGTCATCGCCAAGGACCGCAATATCACGGTGACCGAGACCAAGAACGATAAGTCCAGCGACTATCACATCTTGATCCGTTTGACGGTGACCACCGAGCAACACACCCGCAGCGTCGAAGGAACCCTGTTCGGCGGCGACAAGCCGCGCATCGTCTCCATTAAGAACATTCCCATCGAAGCGGAACTGGGGCCCTATATGCTCTATGTGACCAATGCCGATAAACCCGGTTTCATTGGCCGCCTGGGGACGACGTTGGGCGAGGCGGGGGTCAATATCGCCACCTTCCATCTCGGTCGGGCCGAGGCTGGTGGCGACGCCATCGCATTGATCCAGGTCGATCAGCAGGTGAGCAGCGCCTTGCTGGAGAAGGTTCGGGCCATCCCCAACGTGGTGCAAGCCAAGGCAATGAAGTTCTGAGGGCCAGGGCGATCGGGTTTACCTGATCGCCCTGGCTTGTTCATTCTCCCTCAGTCGCCGGGCGCCGGCATCCGCCGGCTTGGCTCACCTCCGCTACGCTTCGGGGCGCTCAACGCGCCAGCGCGTCCAATATCGGTTCAGGATCAGACAATCATCGCGCGTTCATCCGGTTGCCTTGTTCAAACGTCCCTTTTCCATTTGCCGTCGAGGGCCAAACGGGGTAAACGGGGAGGCCTTGCGTGCAGGGCTTCCCCACGCCAGTTTCAGCCAGGACAGACGGCTATTTCATGACCGAGTTTGCCAACCGTGCACTGCTTCCGGCAGGCCTGCGCGACATTCTGCCCCGCCAAGCGGCCCATGAGGCTGACGTCGTCACGCGTTTGATGGCGAGTTTCTCCTCTCAAGGCTTTGATCGGGTCAAGCCGCCGCTGATCGAATTCGAGGAAAGTCTGCTCGAAGATAGCGGCGCGGCGATGGCCAAGCATACCTTTCGAGTGATGGACCCGGTGAGCCAGCGGATGATGGGGGTGCGCGCCGATATGACGCCGCAGGTTGCCCGCATCGCGACGACGCGTCTCGCCAATGCGCCGCGACCGCTTCGTTTGTCCTATGCCGGCCAAGTGTTGCGGGTGAAGGGCAGTCAATTGCGTCCGGAACGGCAGTTCGGGCAGGCGGGGATCGAATTGATCGGCGCCGACAGTGCCGCCGCCGATGCCGAGGTGGTGATCCTGGCCGCCAAGGCGCTGGTCGACTTGGGCGTTGGCGAGGTCTGCGTCGATCTCACTGTCCCCTCCCTGGTCCTTGAGGTTTGTTCCGGTTTGAGCGACGTCGAGGGTTTGCGGGATGCGCTCGACCACAAGGACGTGGCCGCCGTTGCCGCCGTCGGCGGCGCGGACGCCGAGACGCTGTGCGCCCTGGTCGAGGCGGCGGGTCCGGCCGACCCTGCCTTGATCAAATTGGCAGCGGTTACGCTTTTGGGGCGGGCCGCGGCCTTGCGCGACCGTCTGGCCGCCGTGGTCGATCTGGTCAAGCGCGCCGTTCCGGAACTGACGCTCACCATCGACCCGGTTGAAGGTCGTGGGTTCGAATATCATACCGGCGTCGCCTTCACGATTTTTGCCCGTCAGTCTGCTGCCGAATTGGGCCGAGGGGGACGCTATCAGGCGCATGGCGAGAGCGCGGCTGGAGCGACCTTGTTCATGGATACGGTGCTCGACGTGCTGCCAGGCCCGATAGATCCGCGCCGGGTCTTTCTTCCCTTCGGAACCGCTTTTGCGATGGGACAAACTCTTCGGGAAGAGGGGTGGGTGACGGTTGCCGGTTTGGAGCCGGTCGCTGACGAAAAGACGGAGGCCGGACGTATGGCCTGCGGCCATCTGCTCGCGAATGGCCGCGTGATTGCGGTGAGTTGAGGTCCGACGCGAATTTCTCGCGTCGACGCCGAACGGCGCCCTGGCCCGCGCATCAAGCGGAGCCGAGGTGTCAGGTTGCAACTTGGAGCGAATCTTTCGCGCCAAGTCCTAAGGGAGTCTGAGTGATGGGGAATGTGGCGGTTGTCGGCGCCCAGTGGGGCGATGAAGGCAAGGGCAAGGTTGTCGACTGGCTCTCCGAGCGGGCCGATGTGGTGGTGCGCTTCCAGGGCGGACACAATGCCGGCCATACGCTGGTGATCGACGGCGTTACCTACAAGCTTTCGCTGCTGCCCTCCGGCGTGGTGCGCGGCAAGCCGTCGATTATCGGCAATGGCGTGGTGGTCGACCCCTGGGCATTGCTGGCGGAAATCGATCGGATCGCCGAGTTGGGCGTGTCCATTACGCCCGATGTCCTCAAGCTGGCCGAAAACGCGGCGCTTATCCTGCCGCTGCATGGTCATATCGATCGGGCCCGCGAGGAAGCCAGCGGGACCTCGAAGATCGGCACGACGGGGCGCGGAATTGGCCCGGCTTATGAAGACAAGGTGGCGCGTCGCGCCATCCGGGTCTGCGATCTGGACGACGACGCCGTGCTGGAGATGAAGATCGAACGCTTGCTGGCGCACCACAACGCGCTGTTGCGGGGCCTCGGCATGGCCGAGGTCGAAGGTCATGATCTGCTGGCGCAGCTGAAAGAAATCGCGCCACGCATTCTGCCCTATGCCGAAGTCGTGTGGCAGCATCTCGAAGAGGCGCGGCGCGCCGGAAAGCGTATCCTTTTTGAAGGGGCGCAAGGGGCGATGCTCGATGTCGACCACGGCACCTATCCCTTCGTGACCTCGTCGAACACCGTGTCCGGGCAAGCCGCCTCGGGGGCCGGCGTCGGGCCGGGGCAAGTCGGCTATGTTCTGGGGATCTGCAAGGCCTATACGACTCGCGTCGGAGCGGGGCCGTTTCCCACCGAGTTGTCGAACGACATCGGTAACCTCATCGGCGATCGCGGCCATGAGTTCGGCACGGTCACCGGTCGGCGCCGTCGTTGCGGCTGGTTTGACGCCGTGGCGGTTCACCAGGCGGTCAAGGTGGGCGGCATCAATGGCATTGCGCTCACCAAACTCGATGTTCTCGACGGCTTTGAGGAATTGAAGATCTGCACAGGCTACCGTTTGGGGGGGGAGGTGTTGAACCATCTGCCGGCCTCGATGTCGCGTCAGGCGGCGGTGGAGCCGATCTATGAATCCATCGAGGGGTGGCATGAGAGTACGCGAGGCGCGCGCTCCTGGGTGCAACTGCCGGCCGCGGCGATCAAATATGTCCGGCGTATCGAAGAACTGATCGACGCTCCTGTCGCGTTGTTGTCGACCAGCCCAGAGCGTGAAGACACTATTTTGGTTCGCGATCCTTTCGAGAATTGAGGACGGGGCCTATCGCCGCTCAAGGATAATGTCACCACGAAGAGCACGAAGAATGGTCGTTGTTATTGATCTCTTCGTATCCTTCGTGACTTCGTGGTGAATTTTCTAAAAGTTCTTTCTGTTTCGGACTTGCTTGAGTCTTTGCCTTTCGCCGCGTAAATTCGAAAACGAGCTCGAAATGGGCCTAAGGACGATGTGGGATGGCGAGCGACCAGCAGAGTGGGGCGGGCGGTTCCGTTAGCTTACGGGACCGTTATCTGATCTACCCGGGGACGCCTCTCGCGGAATTTGCGACGCCTAGCGCCCAGGCTTTTCACGCCGAAGATCGACGTGATCCGACGAAACCATTGTTTGCCTTGATCGTCCGGCCTGGCCATCCCGCCCGGATCGATGCGATGCGGGCGATCAAGGGAAGCGAATCGCCAGGTCTGATGACCCTTGCCGAATGGGGGCCGATGGACTGGCCTCCGTTGAATCGCAAGGTTATGGCTGTGGTCTATGAGCGCCCGGGCGGTGGGCGGGTCATGAGCAGCTTGACTGCGGAATTCAAACCGCTCGATGAAGCGGATTTGATTCGCAAGGTCGTCAGCCCGATCTTTGCCGCTTTGCGGGAAGTTCGCCTGCACAGTGTGACGCATCGAGCCATTCGCCCCACCAACATGTTCTGGGCCACCGCGGAGAAGGACCGGATTATCCTGGGCGATTGTGCCACCGTTTTGTCGGCGCTGGAGCAGCCGGCAGTGGTGGAGACGATCGAATCGAGCATGTGTCACCCGGCCGGCCGAGGGCCTGGAAGTTATGCGGACGATATCTATTCCTTTGGTGCGTCCGTGGCTTTGCTGTTGCATGGGCGCAATCCGGTTTCCCATCTTGACGACGAAACGGTGTTGCGCCGGAAGATCCTTCACGGCAGCTTCGCCGTGCTGGCTGCCGACGAACGGTTGTCGCTTCAGACCAGCGAATTTCTGCGTGGCACCATGTGCGACGACCCGCATGAACGCTGGACCGCCGAATCCATCGAGTTATGGCTGAGCGGGCGGCGTCTTTCGCCCCTGTTGGCCAAATTCGAGAAGCGCGCGTCCCGGGGTTTGCCTTTCAATGGCAAGGAATATTCCACGGCCCGCGAGCTGGCGATGGCGTTCTGCAAGAATTGGGACGCGGTGGCTCAGTTGGTGCTCGACGGACGCCTGGAGTTGTGGCTGCGCCGTTCTCTCGATATGAAAGATAAAGCGGACGCGATCGCGGGCGTGACCCGCGAGGCGGTGATGGCCGTCAACGATAAGCGGGCGGCCGCTTTCGATACGATGGTGGCCAAGACCTGTATGGTGCTCGATAGCCGGGCGCCGATTCGCTACAAGACTCTGGCGGCGATGCCCGACGGTATCGGCGGGTTGCTGGCGGAGGCGATTGCCGACGGGACGGATTTAAGGACCATTGCCGAAGCTTTGATGCGTGAAGTGCCCAAGGGTTATTTTGAAACGCGGGACGCTTATAACCCGGAAAATTCTCTGATGGATTCGTCGTTCCGGGAGCAGAAAAACTTTCTCGATCGGGCGACTCTCGGCAATGGCGTTGAGCGGGTTCTCTATTCGATGAACGATGCGATGCCTTGCCTGAGCCCGCTCATCGTCGACGACTATGTGCTCGATATCCGTGATCTGCTGCCGGCGCTGAATGCCGCGACGAAGAAGGTGGACGGCAAAG
>DATNIV010000316.1:0-4875 GCA_035604255.1 Telmatospirillum sp.
CCCGCCGCTCTACCGGATCAATCACGGTCAGAATACGGTCTACGCCCGCGATGACGCCCACAAGGAAACGCTGATGACCACCGCCTTCGCCGGAAAGAAGGTGGAGATCAGCCGGTTCAAAGGCTTGGGCGAGATGCCGCCGCACCAGCTCAAAGAAACCACCATGGACCCCAAGACACGCCAACTCTTGCGTGTCGTCGTCCCGCATGGCCCCACCGAAGAGGACCATGAGGAGGCCAAGGAAACGCTCCGCCTGGTCGACAGCCTGATGGGAAAACGCCCGGAGCTGCGCTTCCAATTCATCCAGGAACGCGCCAAATTCGCCCGCGATCTGGACGTTTGACGTAAAAGGATCGAACTGACGACGCCGCGCGACGGCGGTCAGTTCGATCGTATTTTTGTCCCCAAATGGGGATGTTTATCATCAGATAATCATGCAACCCTGCCCCCTTATTCAATGCCACGCCGGGGGCTGACCTCGACCGGGGAAAGGGTGCGACATGACCTCTCTCAATAATTTAAAAATACCGATGAAACTTCTGGTGTCCTTCGCGGCCCTGCTGTTCCTGTTCATCGTCAACGCCGCCGCCGTCCTTCATCAGATGTCCACGATGAACGAGGCGACCTTGGACATCACCACCAACTGGATGCCCAGCGTGAGGGCCTTGAACCGGCTGGAGATCCAACTCGTCGACCTCCGCCGGTTGGAGCTTCACCACATCATCGCCACCGACGAAAAGGAGATCGCCTCCTTCGATCAGCAAATAGTGGCGGTGCGGACCCAGATCGCCGAAAGCCGGAAAAAATATGAAAAGCTGATTTCCTCTCCGGAAGAGCGGAGCCTTTACGATACGATTTCCAGGAAATTCACGGAACTCTATACCGCGGACGATAAGGTCCTCGCCTTATCGCGCAAAAACCTGAATGACGAGGCTGTCGCCGTGCTCAAGGCCGAGGCCACGGAAAGCTTCGCCAAATTGCGCGAAACGATCGATCAGGACATCTTCCTCAATGCCAAAGGCGCGGATGATGCCAACGTCACGCAGGAAGCCAGCTACGGCATGGCCCGTCTGGTGACCTTTTCCCTGCTCGCCATCATCATGCTGCTGACCACCGTTCTCGGCCTGTTGCTGCGCAGTGCCATCGCCAAACCGATCACCGCCATGACGGACGCCATGAAAAGCCTCGCCAATGGCAACAAGACCGTCGACATTCCGGCCCGCGGACGGCATGACGAAATCGGCGCCATGGCCGAGGCGGTCCAAGTCTTCAAGGACAACGCCATCCGTGCCGACCAGATGGCGGCCGAACAGGAAAAGCAACGCGCCGCCCGCGAAGCGCGCGCCCAGACGATCGAGCGTTTGACCGGCGGCTTCGATAGCGACGTCTCGAACATGCTCCAAGTGGTCGCCAGCGCGCTGACCCAGATGGAAGCGACAGCCCAGGCGATGTCGGCCAATTCGCAGCAAACGGCGCGGCAGGCCAATACGGTGGCCGCCGCCACCGAAGAGGCGTCGTCTAGCGTGCAGACCGTCGCCTCCGCGGCCGAGGAACTCTCCTCGTCGATCGCCGAAATCGGCCGGCAGGTCGAGCAATCGAGCCGAGTCTCGCAGGCGGCGTCGGAAGAAGCCAACCGCACCAATGACACAGTCCGTGGCCTGGCCGAAAGTTCGGCCCGCATCGGCGATGTGGTCAAATTGATCAATGACATCGCCAGCCAGACCAACCTTTTGGCCTTGAACGCCACCATCGAGGCGGCGCGCGCCGGAGACGCCGGCAAAGGCTTCGCCGTCGTGGCCGGTGAAGTGAAGCATCTGGCCAATCAAACCGCAAAGGCGACGGAAGAGATCAGCGCGCAGATCGGCGCCGTGCAAAGCTCGACGCAGGAAGCGGTCAGCGCGATCGGCGCGATCGTCAAGCGCATCGAGGAAATCAATCAGATCGCCGGCGCCATCGCCTCGGCCGTCGAGGAGCAATCGGCGGCAACCGCCGAAATCGCCCGCAACGTCCAACAGGCGGCGATGGGAACCCATGAGGTATCGGCCAATATCGGTGGCGTCACCCAAGCCGCCTCCGAGACCGGCGCGGCCGCCGGTCAGGTGTTGTCGGCGGCGCAATCGCTGGCGCGCGAAACCACCGATCTCAAAGACACGGTCGGAAAATTCCTGGCCGGCGTTCGCACCGCGTAACCAATCCTGTTCGTTCCGCCCTCCCTCCCCACACCTTCGCCTGCCGGGGTTACCCCCGGTGGGCGCCTTTTTGTCCGTCACAACAAATGACGAAGCAGCATAAAGGCGCCGAAACTGATGGCTCCGGTGGCCGGAATGGTGAAAATCCAAGCCCAGACGATATTACCGGCCAATCCCCAGCGAACGGCCGATGTGCGGCGCGCCGAACCGACGCCGACGATGGCTCCGGTGATGGTGTGGGTGGTCGACACCGGGATGCCGAACCAAGTGGCGGTAAACAGCGAGATGGCCCCCGCCGTTTCCGCGCAGAACCCTTGGAATGGCTTCAGATCGGTGATCCTCGAGCCCATGGTATGGACGATCCGCCACCCTCCCATCAAGGTTCCCAACCCCATGGCCGCCTGGGAGGCGAGAACGACCCATAAGGGGACGTAGAAGTCGCCATCAAGCAAACCTTGCGAGAACAGCAGGGCGGCGATGATTCCCATGGTCTTCTGCGCGTCGTTACCGCCGTGCCCCAGGGAATAGAGCGACGCGGAGACCAGTTGCAGTTTGCGAAACCGCCGGTCGACGGCAAAGGGTCTGGAATGGCGCAACAGCCAGGTGATGCCGAGCACGATGAGCAGCGCCAGGAAAAACCCCGCCAGCGGCGACAGCACGATCGCCGCCGTCGTCTTGAAAAAACCGTCGGCGACGATGGCGGACAACCCCGCCTTGGCGGTTCCGGCCCCGGCAATACCGCCGATCAGGGCATGCGATGAGGAAGAGGGCAATCCCAACCACCAGGTCAGAAGATTCCAGGTGATCGCCCCGAACAAAGCGGTAAAGACCACCCAGGGATCCATCACCGACGGTTCGACGATCCCGGTGCCGATGGTCCTGGCCACATGCAGGCCGAAAAAGAGGAACGCAATGAAATTGAATCCCGCCGCCCATGCCACCGCCAGTTTGGGGGGCAGCACACGGGTCGACACCACCGTTGCAATGGAATTGGCGGCATCATGCAGGCCATTGATGAAGTCAAAAGCCAAAGCGATGACGATGATCGCGACGACGGCCGTGAGACCAAGGTGAACGGACTCCATCGTCAGACGTGATCCAGCACGAGACCCTCGATAACGTCGGCAACGTCATCGAGACTGTCCGTTGCCGCTTCAAGCAACTCGTAGACTTCCTTGCGCCCGAAAAACGTGATGGTATCGGGGCGCTGTTCGATCAGATCGGAAAGAGCGTCCCGCAGAGCGTCATCGGCGTCGCCTTCAATCTTGGCCACCCCCTCGCACATGGCTCGGATGCGCTCGGCATTGCCGGTGATGTTGTGCAACAAGGGCATAACCTCGGCAACCAGACGGGAGGCCTCCTGTATCTGCCCGGTGATTCGACGCATATGGCTGTCGAAATCGGTCACCTGATACAGCGCGGCATGCAAAACCACTTCTTCCACATGATCGACCGCGTCATCAAGCGCATTGCTCAAGGTGAGAATATCGGATCGATCAAAGGGCGTGATGAAGGCCTTGTGCAAGGCGATCAGCGTTCGCCGGGCAACCGCGTCGGCGGCGCTTTCGATTTCGCAGACTTCGCGACCGCGCGCCGGACGATCCGTCTGATCGGGAGCCATCATCGCCGCCAAGGCATCGGCCGCCGCCACGATGAAACCGCTATGAGCAATGAAATTCTCGACAAACCGCTCTTCTCTCGGCATCAGAGAGCGGAACACACGCATGAACATGAATGACCCCAATCAAGGTTTGTCACATTTCTATCACTAAAGCCCCGCCGGGCAAGAGAGTAAGGATGAGTAAGCTGGCATGCGTCAATGAGAACCCGGCGAAACTGGGGCTGGACAGCACGGATATGCGTCGTAATCTGCCCCTTCGGCGGGGACCGCACCAAGACGCAGACTGCCGTTGATAAGATCGTCACACAAGGATTCCTGGGCATGAGAGCCTGTTTGTTCGCGTTTGCCACTGTGGCACTGGTCACCGCTCAACTGTTTTGCTCAACCGCAGTCGAGGCGCGCGACCAGATCCGTATCGTCGGATCCTCGACGGTCTACCCCTTCGCGACAACGGTCGCCGAACATTTCGGCAAGACCTCGGGCTTCAAATCCCCGGTCGTTGAAAGCATCGGCACCGGCGGCGGGTTCAAGTTGTTCTGCGCCAGCCTCGACGACGCCAGCCCCGATATCGCCACCGCGTCGCGACGAATCAGGCCAAGCGAAGTGGCATCCTGCGCCGATCATGGTGTCAAGGACATCACGGAAATCACCATCGGCTTCGACGGAATGGTGATCGCCAACGCGCGGCCGGAAAAGCCTCTGCAATTGACTCGTCACCAGTTGTTTCTGGCGATCGCCAAGACGGTGCCCAAAGATGGCAAACTGATCGCCAACCCCTATCGACGCTGGAGCGAAATCGACGCCGCGCTGCCCGCCGAAAAAATCCTGGTCTTCGGCCCGGCCCCCAATCACGGCACTCGCGACAGCCTGGTCGATTTGGTGATGTCCCAAGCCTGCCGCGAGTTTCCCGCCATCAAAGCCGTCAGCACGGGTGAGCAGGACAAAATCTGTGCCGCCGTCCGGGAAGACGGCGCCTTTGTCGACGTTTCGCAGAATTATTCCGTTTCGCTACAGAAAATGATCATGGAACCTCATGCGGTCAGTATCCTGCCCTTCAGTTATTTC
>DATNIV010000317.1:0-9820 GCA_035604255.1 Telmatospirillum sp.
ACTGCGCCACCGGTCCTTCGACGCTGATTCATGCGATGGCCATGGGACTGAAGGCGGCGCGCAGCATCGACGATTATCTGCGCTACGGCCACGTGCGTTTCTTCCCACGCAGCCGAATGCGGCACCTGCTGAACGATCATAAACTGCTGTCAGGCGAGTGTTTCGAGGTGCCGATGGCGGCGCAATACCGGATCGACATCCCCGAATTGGCCCCTGAAATCCGCAAGAAGACGTTCGAGGAGGTCGAAAAGCCAATCTCAGCCGAGGAAGCCTACCACGAGGCCAGTCGATGCCTGCGGTGCTATCGCGTCTATTCCGTCGTCACCGAATCTCCTGTCCCCGGACTGCGCGCGACGAGCCGGTGGCAGACCCAAACCCTGAGAATGGCGAGGCCAGCATGAAAGCGTGGATCAATGGCAAGGAAGCTGGTTTCGAGCCCGGCGAATCCATCCTGACGGCGGCCAAGAAAGCGGGATGCCATATCCCAAGCCTTTGTGAAATGGCCGACATCCACCATTCACCGGCGACGTGCCGCGTTTGCATGGTCGAAGTCCGCCGCCAGGGGCAAGCGGAAAACCATGTGGTCACGGCCTGCAACACGCCGATGGAAGACGGTATTTCCGTCTTCACAAGGACCAAGAAGGTTCGCGACATGCAAAAGCTGCAGACGGAACTGCTTTTGGCGGATCATGACCAGGATTGCGCCACCTGTGTCCGTCATGGCGATTGCGAATTGCAGGATGTGGCCCAGTTCGTCGGCCTTCAGCGGTCGCGCTTCTCCAACCCGGCATGGACCAAAGGCCGTCCGGTTGACCACAGTTCTCCCTCCCTGGTACGGGACATGGGAAAATGTATCCGCTGCTTCCGCTGCGTGGCGGTATGCCGCGAAATACAAGGTATCGACGCCCTGACGATCCAGGAGAACGGCGTCGGCACCTTCGTCGACATGCGGCATCACCAGCCGGACGGCAATATCGACTGCGTCACCTGTGGACAGTGCGTGATGGTTTGTCCGACCGGCGCCTTGGCGGAAAAAGACGATACCGAAGAGGTTCTCGACTATCTCTTTGATCCTGAAATCGTCACGGTCTTCCAGTTCGCCCCGGCGGTGCGCGTCGGCTTCGCGGCTGAAACCGGCATCGACAATGTCGAAGGGCAAATCATCACGGCGCTCCGCAAAATGGGCGCCGATATCATCTTGGATACCAACTTCGCCGCCGACCTCGTCATCATGGAGGAAGGAACCGAAGTGGTGAAACATATCCGCGAGGGCAAGAAACCGACCTTCACCTCTTGCTGTCCGGCCTGGGTCAATTTCGTCGAGAAAAATTATCCGGAGATCATTCCCAACCTGTCATCGGCCAAGTCCCCGCAGCAATGCCTGGGAAGTCTCGCAAAAACCTACTTGGCCGAGAAGATGGCGATCGACGCCAAACGGATGCGGGTCATCTCGATCATGCCCTGTACCGCCAAGAAAGACGAAATGGGCCGGCCTCAGCATCGCGAGCATGACAGGCAGGATGTCGACGTCGTCTTGACCATCCGCGAATTCTCCCGCCTGCTCAGGCGCGAAGGGATCGATCTGCGCGATTTGGAACCGGGCACCTTCGACAATCCCTATCTCAGCGATTATTCCGGCGCGGGAGTGATCTTCGGCACCACCGGCGGCGTCATGGAAGCAGCCGTGCGCACCGCCTATTTCCTGATCAACGGAAAGGAATTAGCCAACACCGCCGTCAGCGCCCTGCGCGGTTCCGAGCACATCCGCACAGCCACCGTTGCGGTCGCCGACGGCCTCGACATCAAGCTGGCAATCTGCCACAGCCTGAAAAGCGCGCGCGAGGTGGTCGAGGGCGTGTTGAGCGGCGCCTATGACTTCGATTTCATCGAGGTCATGGCCTGTCCCGGCGGATGCATGACGGGCGGCGGTCATCTCCGTCAAAAAAAGAGCTATCAGGCCGGCGGCTCCAAACGGCGGGTCACCCTGTTCGATATCGACAGTCATCGTCCGGTGCGGCAGTCGCACAACAATCCGCAAATCCGCCAACTCTATTCGGACTATCTGGGCGAACCCATGTCCGAAAAAGCGCATCATCTGCTGCATACCTATTACACAAGCCGTAAGAAGGATGCCGAGGTCGCGGTCAAGGACATTTGGAACGAGATCAGAGTCAACCTGCCCACAGCGGAATGACGGGAACCAGGGACAACAGGGAAAAATTCACCGCGAAGACACGAAGGCTCGAAGGATCGGAAGAAAAGTGAAGGTTTTACCACCAAGAGCACCAAGCGGCCTTACAGAAACAGACGTTGTGGCCACTCCGCTCGCTTGGTGTCCTTGGTGGTCAATATTCTTCCTGTGTTCTTCCGATCCTTCGTGCCTTCGTGGTGAATTTTTCCCTCAGCCACCCTCCGCGACCACACGCATCACTGTCCGATGCAGACTTATGGGTCAAGATCAACTCCCGCAAAGCGGGCGAGAGCAAGTTATGTTAGCGCCGATGAGGCTTGACCCGGTGATCCACGCGACTGTGCCCGGGCCCATCGCCGACCTGACGTCCCAAGGCCCAAATACGAGCGGTCACGCATTGCGAACATTGCCCGTCCGTTTCGTCGACGCAGGGCTTGTTGGGATAGAGCTGATAATCCCTTCGATATTGCCCCGGCGTATTGTTGGGCATGAACACGTTGGCACCGCGTTCCAGGCAAAGATCCCGGCCCTGGTGAGGAAAGACGGCATCGAAAGCCGTCGTCGCCGGGATATGGCTATCCGGGTTGATCAGCCGCAAGGCCGCCATGGCGACGAAGAACATTTCCATATCGTCGGCGTAAACATTCGACTGTCCCGCCAACGGCGTCTCCGGATGCGCAATAAAGGGGCCTATCCCGATCATATCGAGATCGAGATCGCGGCACAGAAGGATATTGTCCGCCAGAATCTCCAGGGTTTCGCCGGGAACGCCGATCATGAAGCCGCTGCCGACCTGCACCCCGAGAGACCGCAAATCGTCCAGGCAGCGCAACCGTTCCGCCAAGCTGCAGTCGGGATGCAAAAATGCGAAAAGACGCGGATCGCTCGTCTCAAAACGCAACAGATAGCGATCCATGCCGCAATCGCGCCAATGGGAAAAGACATCGCGGGACCGATTGCCGGCGGACATGGTCACCACCAGACCGGTCTCATCCTTGACGCGGCGAATGATCTCCCCGATCCGACGATCTTCTGCCGGCGAAGCCACTTCACCGGACTGCAGGACAATGGTGCCCTGTTTCCAGCCCACCATGCGGCGGGCCACGTCGAGAATTTCCTCCAAAGCGACCTGATAGCGGTTGACCGCCCCGGCAGAACGCCGGATGCCGCAGTAAAGACAGTCATTCGCGCAGATATTGGAAAATTCCACGATGCCCCGCAGATAAACCTCGTCTCCCATCCGTGCGCGGCGCTGGGCGTCCGCAGCCCGAAACAGGCTTTCCCGATCGGAGCGCAACAAGTTCAGAACCGTGTCCCTATCGGCAAGCCCCGGACAGATCTCGCTGGCGTTTTGAATATTCGATTTCGTCATCTCTCAACAAACTCGGCCAAAACAACAAAGACACAATATGCTAAATCAGCATAAACAATATTTTAAGAAAATAATTAATACAACATAAATATATATTACACTACCGTATAGTTTAAACAATACACACACCAACAATCACAGCAACAAAGCGGATGAATGTCCGTCTAGGCAGGAGCTCTCCAACACCATGACCGACACCTCGGCAGTAACTTGGCTTGACGAAACGAGGATCGCCGCTGCGCTGGATCGTGCCGCCGCCACCACCGACGCCGGACGTATCCGCGCCATATTGAGCAAGGCGCGCGAGCTCAAGGGGCTGGACATTGACGACGTGGCGGCCCTTTTGACCCTGCGCCAACCCGATTTGTTGGCGGCGTTGTTCGAAGCGGCGCGTTACGTCAAGGACGAGATCTATGGGCGGCGAATCGTCATGTTCGCCCCGCTCTATTTTTCCAATGTCTGCTGCAACGAATGCGTCTATTGCGCCTTCCGCAAAAGCAACAAGGAGCTGTCGCGCAAGACCTTGAGCCTCGACGAGGTGGTGCAGGAGACCAACGCGCTGGTCGACCAAGGACATAAACGCGTCCTGCTGATCGCCGGCGAATCGCTCTCCGAAAGCGGCTTTCAATTCCTGCTCGACGCCATCGCCGCCGTTTATTCGGTGAAACGCGCCAATGGCGAGGTCCGCCGCGTGAATGTCAATGTGGCGCCTCTGTCGGTGGATCAGTTTCGCGCCCTGAAAGCGGCTGGAATCGGCACCTATCAGCTGTTCCAGGAAACGTACCACCGCGAAACCTATGCTGGCGTGCATGTGGGCGGTCGCAAGGCGGATTTCGACTGGCGCGTCACCGCCATCGATCGGGCCATGGAGGCAGGCATCGACGATGTGGGGATCGGGCCTCTGCTGGGCCTTGCCGACTGGCGCTTCGACATCTTGGCGATGATGAGCCACATCGCCCATCTTGAGGACCGTTTCGGCGTCGGCTGCCACACCATCAGCGTTCCGCGCATGGAACCGGCGCATGGCTCTGAAATGTCGATCGCCCCACCGAATCTGGTCTCCGATGCGGACTTCAAGAAGATCGTCGCCGTGCTGCGCCTTGCCGTTCCTTACACCGGCATCATCATGAGCACGCGCGAATCACCGGACATGCGTCGGGAAAGCTTTTCCCTGGGGGTCTCGCAAGTGTCCGGCGGCAGCCGGACCAACCCCGGAGGCTATTCGACGACGTCGGACGAAGACGCCGGACAATTCCACATGGGGGATCATCGCTCGCTCGACGAGGTCGTGCGCGATATCGCCGAAGCCGGATTCACGCCATCCTTCTGCACCGCCTGTTATCGGATGGGACGAACCGGACGGGATTTCATGGATCTGGCGAAGCCGGGCCTGATCCGGGAAATGTGCGGCCCCAACGCGCTGTCCACCTTCGCTGAATATCTGGCCGACTATGCCTCGCCGGAAACGAAGTCCATCGGTGAACGAACAATTCTCGCCGAGCTCGACAAGATGGACCCCAAGATCAAGCGCTATTCGGAAACGATGATCGCCAAAGTGCGAGCGGGAAAACGTGATGTCTTCCGCTGACAAACCGGCCCCAGGTGCCGACGGGTCAAGGATGGAGACCGATCCGCTGGGAAGCATGACCATCCCGGCGGAAGCCTACTGGGGCATCCACACGGCGCGCGCGCTGGAGAATTTCCCTTTGACCGGCCGCAGAATGCACCCCGAACTGACACTGGCGATGCTTGACGTCAAGCGGGCTTGCGCGCAGACCAACCAACGGCTCGGATATCTGGATGCAACGACGGCAGAGGCGATCTGTCTCGCCTGCCTTGACACCGCCGAAAAGCCTCTGTTCGACCACATCGTGGTCGATGGACTGCAAGGCGGGGCGGGTACGTCGTTCAATATGAATATCAACGAAGTGCTGGCCAATCGCGCCGAGGAAAGGCTGGGCGGACGCCGCGGCCACTATCGCTTGGTCCACCCTCTCGACCATGTCAATCTGCATCAATCGACCAACGACACCTTCCCCACGGCGATCAAGGTCGCCGCCATCCGTCTGCTCCATCGTCTCGAAAAATCGATTGCCGGGCTGCAAATGGCGTTTCAGGCAAAAGAGGCGGAGTTCGCCGATGTGGTCAAGATGGGGCGCACCCAATTGCAGGATGCCTGCCCGATCACCTTGGGCGCCGAGTTTTCGGCCTGGGCCGAGGCCTTGTCACGCGATCGCTGGCGCATCTTCAAATGCGAGGAACGGCTGCGGGTGATCAATCTGGGCGGAACCGCCGTCGGCACCGGGGTGGCCGCGCCGCGCGATTACATCTTCCAGGTTGTCGACAGTTTGCGGGCCGGAACCGGACTTGGGCTGGCCCGCGCCGACAATCTGATGGACGCCACCCAGAATGCCGACTGTTTCGTCGAAGTGTCGGGCATCCTGAAAGCCCATGCCGTCAATCTGTTCAAGATTTCCTCGGATTTGCGTTTGTTGTCCTCAGGACCGAAGACGGGATTGGGCGAGATCCGCTTGCCGGCGATGCAGGCAGGATCCAGCATCATGCCGGGTAAAGTCAATCCGGTCATCTGCGAGGCCGTCGGCCAGGCCGCCTTGCAGGTGATCGCCCACGACAGCGCCATCACCCTGGCCGCGCAATCGGGTCAACTCGAATTGAACGCCTTTTTGCCCCTCATCGCGCAGTCTTTGCTGGACGGCCTCTCCCTCCTCGAACGGGCCTGTCACATCTTCCGCAGCCGCTGCATCGAAGGCATTTCCGTCGATCGCGCCCGCTGCGAAGCGCTTGTCCAAGACTCCTGGGCCTGTGTCGTCGCCCTGGTCGCCCGCCTGGGGTATGAAAAAGCGAGCGAGGTGGGACGCGAGGCAAGAGAAAGCGGAAAGCCGGTCACGCGCATTGTGCTCGAACGCGGGCTGCTGGATGCCGCGGAATTGGAAAAACTGTTGTCGGCCGAAGCGATGACCGCACTCGGGCAATCCTGAAGGACAAAGAAGACATGCAGGAAACTCCCAGAGGCTTGCGATTGCATATCGGATTGTTCGGCCGCCGCAATGTCGGAAAATCCAGCCTTATCAACGCGCTGATCGGCCAAGACGTCGCAATTGTTTCCGACGTTCCGGGCACGACCACCGATCCGGTGGAAAGAGCGATGGAAATGGCGCCGATCGGTCCGGTCCTGTTCATCGATACCGCCGGCATCGATGACGATGGCATGCTGGGCGAACTGCGCAAAAAGGGGACGGCCAAAAGCCTCGAGCGGACCGATGTCGCCTTGGTGGTGGTTGGCCCCGAGGGGTTATCCGATTTTGAAGAGCATCTGATCCTACTGCTCCGGGAAAAAAACACGCCCTTCTGCATCGTCTTCAACAAGAGCGATCTGTCCGCCCCCCAACAGCCGGCCATCGACCGGCTGACGCGCGACGCCATCGACTGGGTGGCGGTCTCGGCCGTTCACGACAGCAATATGAACGCCCTCAAAGAGCGGATCGTCCAATTGGCGCCGGACGACAGTTTTGCCGAACCCCATCTCGTCGGCGATCTTCTGCGGCCCGGCGACCTCGTCGTTCTGGTGGTGCCAATTGATCTCGGTGCGCCGAAAGGCCGCTTGATCCTGCCTCAGGTCATGGCCATCCGCGATATCCTCGATTGCGACGCCGTAAGCATGGTGGTCAAAGAGCGCGAACTGCGAGACGCCTTGGCGCAACTCGCCCGCAAACCCAGATTGGTGATCTGCGATTCGCAAGTGGTGCTGAAGGCGGCAGCGGACACCCCGCAGGACATCCCCCTGACCACCTTCTCGATCCTGATGGCCCGCTTCAAGGCCGACCTGGTCACGCTGGCGGAAGGCGCCGCGGCGATCAATCGCCTGCGGCCCGGCGATCGCGTGCTGATCGCCGAGTCCTGCACGCATCACCCACTGGCCGACGATATCGGCCGCGTCAAAATTCCGCGGTGGCTGCGCCAATATGCCGGCGGCGATTTGGTGATCGAAAACAGTTCCGGACGCGACTTCCCGGAGGATCTATCGCCCTATGCGCTGATCATCCAATGCGGCGGCTGTATGGCGAACCGCAAACAAATGGCGGCGCGGATGCATCGGGCAGCCAGCCAGAACGTCCCAATGACCAATTACGGCGTCGCCATCTCTCTGGTCCAAGGCGTCTTGCCGCGGGCTCTGGAGTGCTTCCCCGCGGCCAGAATGGCCTTCGATCGCGCGATGACGACATAAGGGCCTGTTGATAAATGACTGAATCAGGCCTTATACGGATCACGAATATTATCTGGAATTTTCCGTCATCCCCGCGAAGGCGGGGATCCATGTCATGACACACAATTTCCTTTGAATATCAAACAACTCTCTTGCCGCAAGATGGATCCCCGCCTTCGCGGGGATGACGAACAAAGGGCGAGTAATTCCGGCGATCCGTAATAGACGCTCATTTGGGCTTCTGACCACAGGACTCGGAATGTGACTTGCCCAAATAGGCCGCCTGCACCTCGGGCGAGGCCAACAGATGAGCGGCGCTGTCCTCATGGACGATCCGCCCGATCTCCAGAACATAGCCGCGGTCGGCCAACTTCAGGGCGGACCGCACATTCTGCTCGACGATCACGATCGTCACCCCCGTGGCGGCGATCTCGCGCAAACTGCGGAAGATGCTCTGCACCATGATCGGCGCGAGACCGAGGCTGGGCTCATCAAGCAACAAGAGCTTCGGCTTGGCCAGCAAGGCCCGGCCGATGGCCAGCATTTGCTGTTCGCCACCCGACAGCGTGCCGGCCAACTGAGTCCGACGCTCGGCCAATCGCTCGAACATGCCGAAGACGAAGCCGAGGCCCTGGCGGATCTCCGGGGCCGACCTGGTGAAACCGCCAAGGGTGAGATTTTCTTCCACCGTCAATGTTCCGAATACCTTTCGGCCTTCCGGCGACTGGGCGATGCCGAGACGCACGATACGATCCGCCGCGGTTCGGGTGATGTCAGCGCCCTCGAACAGGATGCTCCCTCGGCGTTTCGGCAACAGACCCGAGATGGCGCGCATCAGAGTGGTCTTGCCGGCGCCGTTCGCCCCCAGAATGGCGACGACCTCGCCGGTCTCGACGGTGAGCGAAACGCCTCGCAGCGCCTCGATCTGGCCATAGGCGACGCTCAGGTCTTGGATGGCAAGCAAGCTCATGGCGCCGGCTCCTCGTCGTCACGACCGAGATAGGCCTCGATCACCGCCGGATCGTCACGCACCGCCGCAGCATCGCCTTCGGCGATTTTCCGGCCGAAATTGATCACCACGATATGGTCCGTGACATTCATGACGACGTTCATGTCATGTTCGACAAGCAGCACGGTCACACCCGAATCGCGAATGGCAAAAATCGTTTGGCTGAGTTCGTCCGACTCGGCATCGTTCAATCCCGCCGCCGGTTCATCGAGGATGACGAGTTTGGGTTGAGCGACCAGGGCGCGGGCCATCTCGACACGCCGCTGCAGCCCGTAGGGCAGCGACACAGCCGGTTCGTCGGCGACCCCGTCGAGATCGAGACGACGCAACAACTCGTGGGTGCGCTCGGCCAGCATGGCGTCCTCGCGCCGTTGGGCCGGAGACCCGAGCAACCCCTGCCACCATCGCTGGTGCGCCCGCAGATGGCAGCCGGCGCGGACATTCTCGAAAACCGACATGTCGGGAAACAACCGGATGGTTTGAAAGGTCCGGCGGATTCCCAGCGATGCGATGCGATGAGGCGGCGCCCCGGTGATGTCTTGCCCTTGCCACAGGATCTGGCCGTCGTTCGGCCGACAGACGCCGGTGATCATGTTGAAGACCGTCGTCTTGCCGGCGCCGTTGGGGCCGATGAGGGCGGCGATATGCCCCTCTTCGATGGACAAACTTAAGTCGTCGACCGCGCGCATACCGCCGAAGCTGATGCCGAGGCCGCGCAATTCCAGAAGCGCGCTCATGCCCGGCGCCTCCTTTGGGGCCACAGGCCTTGCGGCCGCAAGACCATCACGGCGATCATGGCGATCCCGAAGACGAAATAGCGATATTGGGCGAAGTCCCTGAAAATCTGGGGAACGACGAACATCAACGCGGTGCCGAGCAGCACGCCGGGAATCGATCCCGGCCCGCCGACGATGACGACGGCGAACAGGGTCACCGATTCAGTGAAGACGAAGGAGGCCGGACTGACCGTCGAGAGTTGGACGGCGAACAGGGTTCCGGCGAGCCCGGCGAGCCCGGCACCCA
>DATNIV010000318.1:0-2912 GCA_035604255.1 Telmatospirillum sp.
GAATTCCTCGCAAGCCTCATCGCCAGATGATTCCTTCACCCGATTCCCCTGAGAGTTTGGGTCAGCCAAGCCGATCATGATCCGGACGGTGAGGATCCTCTTCCTTGACGACAGTCCATTCGCCTTCGATTACCGCCGGACCGGCGGACGCGCTCCTGGTTTGAACGACGAACCGTTTCGCCAGCAATCGGCGCAACAGATGGCGAAACGGCGGGAAGAGAAGAGGCAAAGCCAAAAGATCGGTCACGAAACCGGGCAAGAGCAACAAGCCGCCGGCGAGAGCCAGGCATGCGCCGTCAAACAACGGGCCGATCGGCATTTCGCCTTGGCGCAGCTGTGTTTGGGCAAGCTGGGCGGTGGTTAAACCTTGCCGTCGCAGCAAGGCGACGCCGGCCATTCCCGACAAAACAATACCAATAATGGCGCCGGGCCAACCCAACCAACCGGCGATTTTGATGAGAACGGCGATCTCGACCACCGGCCAGGCCAAGAAGAACAAAGGAAAAACCCAGGCCATGCTTGCTCTTTACCCCACAACCGCTTATGTAAAAACGATCTACATATTACGCGCGGTGTCGTCGTGCCAGGCCCGTCGACGAGCCCCTGGAAATAGGAATCATGACAGACGGCTCTCAGTTTATCGATATCATTCTTTTCGCCATGGTCGCGGTGTTTCTGGGTTTGCGCTTGCGCAGCGTGCTGGGGCGACGGACGGGAAACGAACCACCGCCGGCCGACGTCGGCTATGGGGCCAAGCCCGGTCCGGCGCCGGACAATGTGATCGATATGGCGAAGAAACGGCGTGGCGCCGAACCGGTGGTGATCGACGCTGTGGAAACCACGCTGACCGGCGACTTGCTGCGCATTCACCAACTTGATCCGAGTTTCACGCCGGAAATCTTTTTGCAGGGCGCCAAGGCGGCCTTTGAAATGATCGTCTCTTCTTTTGCCAAAGACGATCAGGCGACCTTACGTCCCCTTTTGTCGGATGAGGTTTTTGAAAACTTCCGCCGCGCCATCGATGCGCGTCGGGAGGCCGCCGAAACGTGCCAGTCGGAACTGTTGCGGATCATCTCGGCCGATATCGAAGACGGTCGGCTTGAAGGACGCATCGCGACCGTCTCGGTGCGCTTTGTCAGCGAGCAGATGATCGTCGTCAAGAATGCCAAAGGCGAGGTCGTCGAAGGCGACTCAGCGCATTCGGTCAAGATCACCGATTTGTGGAGTTTTTCACGCGACATCCGTGCAACCAATCCCAATTGGCTGCTGGTGGCGACGCGTAGTCTCGACGAATGATTGGCAGGCATCGTCCGGGGCGCGTGGTCCATGTCAAATAAGGCGAAACGGGCCATGCGGGGGCCGGCGATCTGGGCGGGACTGCTGTTTCTTGCCGCCTGTTCGACGCCGCCGGCGCCCAATAAGGTTGCCGAGACTCCCAGGGGACCCGACAGCCTGATTTTGACGGCCATCGGTTATGATCGTCTTCCGGGTTGGCGAAGCGACAGTCAGGCCCAGGTTTTGCCGGCGCTCAAGCGCAGTTGCGAACGGCTCACCCAATTGCCACCCGGTCAACCCGTCGGTTCCGACGGTCGTGGCGGTTTGGCCGCCGATTGGTTGGCGCCCTGCGGTGCCCTGCGCTCTGTCGACCCGGCGAATCCTCAGGTTGTTCGCGGCTATTTCGAGACATGGTTTCAACCGTTCCTGGCGACCAACGGCAATGGAAGCGACGGTTTGTTCACCGGCTATTTCGAAGCCGAGTTGAAGGGGTCGCGGCATCGCGGCAGCCGCTATCAGACTCCGCTTTACGCCCGTCCGGCGAATTTGCCGACGGACTCCACTCAGGTCTATTTCAGCCGTGCCGAAATCGAGGCCGGCGCCCTGAAGGGCAAAGTCAGCGAGTTATTGTGGGTCGATGATCCGGTCGATGCCCACATCCTGCATATTCAAGGGTCCGGTCGTATTCTTCTGGACGATGGTAGCGTCGTTCAAGTCGGCTATAACGGCAGCAACGGCCGGAAATTCGTCGGATTGGGCCGCATCCTGCTCGATCACGGCAAAATTTTCCCCGGCGACACCACCATGCAGACGATCAGAGCCTGGTTGAAGACGCATCCGGCGGAAGCTGCCGGTCTGATGGCGGAAAATCCGCGCTATGTGTTCTTTCGCTTTCTGACCGCCGATGGTCCGGTCGGTGCCGCCGGCATTCCGTTGACTCCCGGCCGGAGCTTGGCCGTCGATCCGCGCTTCGTACCGCTTGGCGTACCGCTTTGGCTGGACAGTGTCGATCCGGATGGTCGTCCGCTTCGTCGTCTGATGGTCGCCCAGGATAGCGGCGCGGCCATCAAGGGACCTGTTCGGGGTGACGTCTTCTGGGGCGCCGGCGAGGCGGCGTTCGATATCGCGGGCCGGATGAAAAGCCCAGGCAGCTATTATCTGCTTTTGCCACGGGACCGAACAGGTCCGGTTGCGTTGGCAACGCCTTCGGCTGAGAATGGCGAGAGCCTGAGGGGCGGTTGACCCCGGCGGCGGCGTCATTATCAAATCGAACGGACGTGATCTGGTCGCATGAGCAAAGAGATTCCCCACAGCTACACGGCCCACGAAGCCCTGCGAAAAGCTCATGCCGCCGGACGCGTCGTTATCTATTCCGATTCTCGCGTTCTCGCGCGCCCCGGCTCGCCGCTTTACAGCGCGTTGGAAGTGTTCGTTCCCCCGTTGGTTTTGATGGCCAGCAGTTTGACTCTGTTGTTCGCCTTCGGGGTTATCGAATGGATCGTCGCTCTCTTGGTGGTGCTGGCTTATCAGCTTTACGGCGCCCCCCAAATCGTGAATTGGCGGGTGCATCGCCGCGCCGTCGAGGCCGCGCTGAAAAATCCGCATAATTTTCAAGTCCTCTGGGACATGGGGGGGCT
>DATNIV010000319.1:0-19987 GCA_035604255.1 Telmatospirillum sp.
CGCTTCCGGTAGGTGGAAACGCTGCTCTTCTTGACATTCAAGTCGAGCGCAATGCCCTCCGCCGTCATCCCGATCAAAGTCCGCGCGCAGACGTCAAGCTCGCGCGGCGTCATTCCACACTCCAAAGCCGCGAGCCGACGACGGAACATTTGCAACGCCATATCGGGCGGAAGCGCATGGCGACGCCCATCGCTGTCGCCCGTATCACTGGCGAGCGAATCCATCGCAACCTGGACAGCGAGACGCCAAACCTCTTTGGCGATCGAAGAGGACAGAGATTGCTCCATTGGCCGGGCCTTCCCATTCTGAGGGCGTTCTAAGCACCCATTTTGTGACCGCATCATTGGATAGCTAAGCTTTCGCCAAGCTTTCACCACGCCGAGAGAGCTTTTTTCGTGCCGCAGTGTGATATTTTAGAAACAGTCTCGATTCACCTTTCGCGTCGCGGCCAATCTCTCGCCGTGAGACTGTCGACGCCGTATCGAATCGTTTACTCTGCCGCCCGATATTCCGCACCAAGCCCCAGAGTGCCTTCCGGATCGCTTCGTCGCTTAAGCTCCTCGCGATAACGGGCTGTAAACTCCTAAGCTATACTGGCCCCGACCTGAGAAAGAGGAAAACCATGACGCCCGAGACGACCAGCCGGAACGGCGAACCAGTAACGCTGGAACAAATGCTGGCGGCAAGGGACCGCAGGGCCGAACGCCAACAGGCCGCCCTGACGCGCTTCGGCTTGCCGATCGTCTCGATTGGCGTCGTCATGCCGGGACCTGTCAAAAACAACGAGAACGCCCGGACCATTCTCGCCGCGGCCACCGAAACCCTCGACGACCTGTTCGTCGCGCGGACGTGGCCCGTCCGGCTCTTCGACCCCGTCTTTGGAGCCACCGGACCGGAAGCGCTTTATGCCATCGAGGCCGATGCGCTCGATATCAAGCGGGCCTTGGTCGCGCTTGAGGACGCGCATCCTTTGGGCCGACTTTGGGATCTCGACGTCATTTGTCCAAAACAAGGGATCCTGTCGCGCCGAAGCTTGGGGCATGCGCCGCGCCGCTGTCTCGCCTGCGATGGCGAAGCGCACGCTTGCGCGCGGTCGCAACAGCATTCCCTCTCCCAATTGCTCGACGTCATCGAGAAAAAGGTTGAGGCCTATCGACGGCGCCCGCACGCATGACATCCTTTCGAGACATCCAAAGCAAAATTCGTTCGTTCACCCATGAACTGGACTTGCTGATGGGAAGGGCGGACGGCTACTCTCGAACTCGCAATGAATCGGTCCGCATCTTATATGCGATAAGGTCATGAACTCTCCGCACCATCAGGCAATCGACGACGCATTGACCGCGGCAGCGGAACGCTATGACTTCGTCTTGGTGCCGGGCCTCTACGACAGCGGTCCGGACCATTGGCAGAGTTTTTGGCAGAACCGCCATGGCTTTTGGCGGCGAGTTTCGCAAAGTCGCTGGAACGACCCGGACATCGGATCTTGGGTCGACGCCATCCGCCGCCTTTTGGCGACGACTCGCCGCCCGGTCATCTTGGTCGGCCACAGCTTCGGAGCCTTGGCCTCTTGCTGCGTGGCCGCCAGTGGCCAACACCGGATCGCCGGATTGATGCTGGTGGCGCCAGCGGAACCATCGCGATTCGAGGTGGAGGATCACGTCCCGACAACGCCGCTCGGCGTGCCTTGCATCGTGGTGGCCAGCCACAACGATCCGATCATGCGCTTCCCGCGCGCCGTCTATTGGAGCAAGGTCTGGAACGCCGATCTCGCCGATGTGGGCGAAGGGGGCCATATCAACGCCGAATCCGGCTTTGGCCCTTGGGCCTATGGGCTGCAAGTGCTGAAAGAACTGGTCGAAACCATCGACGCGAGAGAGAGCGCTCTCTAGACCCGGCGTCACCGTTCTCCGCGGAACGGCCAGGAAAAACAAACGCCTAGATTGAATAGACGCGCCACCGCCGACAATTGTCTTGCCCGGACTGCAAAATAATTAACACGGCCGATCAGGTTTCACACCTCGATCGCCAGTATCCGACCTTTTCCATTTGAATAGTCAGTTGCCCACCGTCTTCCTCGCAAGAGGAGACCATCCCCACGAATTCCCGACCCGGCAACGACCGGCAACCACCTGGAACCATGAAAAATGAGGAAAAATGGTGCGCCCGGAGAGATTCGAACTCCCAACCCCCAGATCCGTAGTCTAGTGCTCTATCCAATTGAGCTACGGGCGCATCGCCTGTCCCCACGGCATGGTGGGGCGGAGGACGGGGAACATACTCAAACCACTCTCACTCCGCAAGGCAAAATGTGGAGGATCGTCAACTTGACTGTCGAGCCTGCGTGTTGGACCAAAAGCGGCTTGTCGCCCTTGCTGCATTTGAGTACACTCGCCCGAAGATTTGCTGGGGGAGCAAATTTCTTTCCAGTACAGAAATTCTAAAAAGATCCCGGCCGCATCGACCATAAACTCGCGAGTCAAGGTGCCCTGCCCGATGGCTTTTAATAAAACCCACTCCGTCGCTGTCTTAGCGGCGCTCCTGCTCGGTGGATGCACTCTCACCGACCAGGCATTATTTCCGTCTCTTGAGGCGCCACCGGACAGTTCATCTTCGGCCGCCGGCTCGTTTTCTTCGTCCTCTTCCGCCGCTGTTACCAACAGTTATAGCGTGCCCAAGATTTCGTCAGGGGATTCGACGGGGACGTTCGTCGGTCAAAAAGTCTCCGCCTTGCGGGGGGATCTGCAGCAACTCCAGACCACTCTGACCGCCCAAAGCGGTCAGTTGCAGACCGTTCGCGCGCAGACGATACAAGATTCGCAAGGATATCACGGGACGGTGGCCGCCATCGAATCGCGATTGCAAGTCGGCACGACGCTCGGCAACCCGATTCTGGTTCAACAGTGGAACAATGCGCAAGCCGCGCTTGATCGGATTAACGAAGACGTCTTGAAGATGAATCGTTTGTCCACCGAAGTCGCGTCGACATCCGGATTGGCCGCCTATCTTCTCGATTCGGTTCGCGCGGCGCGCGGGCTTTCGGGGGCGGTCGACGAGGACCATCGTCAGTTGCGCGTCCTTGAGGACGAGACCAATGGCACGATCGTCTTGATCGAACGACTGCTGACCGACCTCTCCACGGACGTGCAGCGTCAACAACAATATGTCTCGAATGAACGCAACAACCTCAACACGCTCGCCGTCGCCATCAAAAATGGCCAGCTCTACGGCTCGTCGTCGGGCAATGCGAGCTACGGGACGTCGCTTGTCGCCACACCCGCGCCAGCCCCGATTAGCGCCGCCGACCACCCCTTGGTGGTGATCCGCTTCGACCGGCCGAATAACGCTTACGAAGATGCGTTATATACGGCGGTCAAAGGCGCCCTGGATCGCCGTCCTTCGGCGGTCTTCGATGTTGTCGCGGTGTCACCGTCGTCCGGGTCTCCGGGGGCGGCGGCACTGGGAGAAACCACGGCTCGCCGCAACGCCGACGCCGTCGTCCGCTCGTTGTCGCAGATGGGATTGCCCGCGGATCGCGTCCGTGTTTCGTCCTTGAGCAGTGCGGATGCCCATACCGGCGAGGTTCGCGTTTTCGTCCGCTAACCGAATCCAATCGTCCGTTCAAAAAGCCGGCCCTTGTGGCCGGCTTTTTTTAACGCCGGATCAACTATTGCCTCGACCCTACACCTGCGGTTAAATGCGGCCCCCACATGGGAGAGGTTACATGGGTCAGGATTTTACCGGCAATGCGGCGATCAAGATCGGTTGGGATGCCCTGCATCGCGACTCCGTCATCTTGTCACAGAAGCTCCGCACCAAGGGACCGTTCAAAGGCATCATCGCGGTGGCGCGCGGCGGATTGGTCCCCGCAGCGATCGTCGCGCGGGAGCTCGACATTCGCCTGGTCGACACCGTCTGCGTCTCAAGCTATGACGACACCGTTCAACGCGACGATATGCTGGTTTTGAAACCGGTCGAGGGTGACGGCACCGGATGGTTGGTCATCGACGACTTGGTCGATTCCGGAAAAACATTTCGTCAATTGCGCAAAATGCTGCCAAAGGCGCATTACGCAACGGTTTATGTGAAGCCGGTCGGCCAGGAAACGGTCGACACCACGGTGATTCCCATCGACCAGGAAATCTGGCTGGTCTTTCCCTGGGATGACGATCCGGCGAACTGGCGCATTCACCGAGGCTAAGACCAACCAGCGATGAAATTGACTCATCGCTGGTTGGTATCGGCCGCGACTGCGGCCGCGCCGGTCGTCCGGCGAAAGCCGAAGCCGCCGGAGGGCGGCGCTGGCGCCTGAAGGCGCTGATGAGTTTTCATCAGCGCAGGTTGGTATCAGGGCGTCACACAGCCACATTGTCGATCAACCGGGCTTTTCCCAACTGCGCCGCCACCAGGACGCGCGCCGGCCCGTTGACACGCGTCAGAGACACCAGACTTGTCGCATCGCAGACGCTCAGATAATCGATCCCGGAAAAGCCGGCGCCCAGCAGTTCCGCCTTGCCCCAGGCGATCTCTTGGGCGACGTCGGCGCCAATCGCCAATCGCCCCGCCATCGCCACCAGGGTCCTATTCAGCACCGGAGCGACGAGGCGTTCCCCCGGCGTCAGATAGGCGTTGCGCGAACTCATCGCCAATCCGTCGCTCTCTCTGACGGTCGGGACGCCCTCGATGGCGACGGGAATATCCAGATCACGGACCAACCGGCGGATCACTTGCAGCTGCTGATAGTCTTTTTCGCCAAACAAGGCGACATCCACACCAGACTGCAACAAAAGCTTGCTCACCACCGTGGCGACACCGGAGAAATGGCCCGGTCGAAAATCGCCGCACAGGCCGGCCGATGGCCCTCCCACGGTAATGGTGGTGGCAAATCCGTCCGGATACATTTCCGCCACCGTCGGCGCGTAGAGACCGTGCGCCCCCGTTCGCGCCAGCAATTGGGCATCTTGCAACTCTTTGCGCGGATAGCTGGCAAAATCCTCCTGCGGCCCAAACTGCGTTGGATTGACGAAGACACTGGCAAGAACCCGATCCGCCAATTGCAGCGCACGAGTCACAAGCGCCATATGTCCGGCGTGAAGCGCCCCCATCGTCGGAACCAAGGCGACGCGCAGGCCTTGGCCCCGCCATTCGCTGACGGCCCGACGCAAGGTGGCAACCGTACGGAAAATCGGCAACTCATTCTGGGTCGTCATAGCAAACTTCTTTTGATATTCACAAAAGCGGTCCCCGTCAGGGAGCACCGCCTCCGCTTTGTGGGTGAGTGAAAATGATCCCATTTTCCCGGATGACGCGCCGTTCAGGCTTTTGGTTTCGCCATGCCAAAACAATGCTCCGGACCGGGAAAGCTGCGGGCTCGCACCTCGGCGGCATAATGTTCGGCCGCTTTGTCGACGACGCTGGCAAGATCTGCGTAGCGTTTGACGAATTTTGGCGTAAAGGTGCCGAACAATCCGAGGATATCCTCGGCCACCAACACCTGCCCGTCACAGGCCGGGGAGGCCCCGATACCGATGGTCGGAATGTCGATTTCCTGACTGATGGCGCGGGCCAAAGGCTCGATGGTCCCCTCGATAACCACGGCGAAGGCACCAGCCTCGGCAACGGCATGAGCGTCGGCGCGGATATGAACAGCCTCGGCTTCGGCTCGCCCCTGGGCACGGAACCCGCCAAGCGCATGCACGGCTTGTGGCGTCAGCCCGATATGAGCGACCACAGGAACGCCTCGGGTGACGAGAAACCGGATGGTTTCGGCCATTTCGCGACCGCCCTCCAATTTCACGCAAGACGCTCCGCTTTCGGCCATCAAACGAGCCGCGTTTCGAAATGCCTGTTGAGGACTTTCCTGGTAACTGCCAAACGGCATGTCGGCGATGACACAAGCCCGCTCCGAGCCCCGCACCACGGCACGCGTGTGGGCGATCATCATCTCCAGGGTGACGCCAATGGTGGTGTCCATACCGTAGAGAACCATGCCCAGCGAATCGCCGACAAGAAGCATATCCACATGGCGATCGAGCAGCTTGGCGATCGGTGTCGTGTAGGCGGTCAGGACGACGATCGGTTCACCCGCCTTCCTCAAACGGATGTCGCGCGTCGTGACGCGCTTGGTGACAATTTCCTTGCTCACCGGACTCTCCTCGGCCAACAGGCGGCCAACCAATACCGGCCCGCCAACGCTTTTGCGAACCGCGGCGTTTTGTACATCCTTTTTACGGACGAGAACAGAGGTTGCGCTCAGATCCCTTCGGCGATCCGATGCAATTCGTCAAATCGCTGAATAGACACGTGATTGGCGTCCGGCAAAGCAATCAGTCCGTCCCGTTTCAATCCGGTCAAGGTGCGGCTCACCGTCTCGATGGTCAGCCCCAAAAAATCGGCGATATCGGAACGGCTCATCGGCAAGGGGATCAGCGGCGACTTATCGCCCCTGACGCACAGGCGGCGCTTCAGCGTCACCAAAAAGGTCGCAACCCGTTCGCGCGCCGTCTTTCGTCCCAACAACAACATCTGTTCCTGGGCGGCCGCAAGCTCCTGCATGGTCGCCCCCAGCAGTTTCTTCTCGAGCAAGGGAAGGTCGCTGAACAGCGAGTCCAGCTTCCGCCGGGGAAAACGGCAAAAGACCGCCGGCGTCATGGCTTCGGCGGTATAGGCGTAAGTATCACTGATCGTCATGCCGAAGAAGTCGCCGGGAAACAGAAAGGCCGTGATCTGGCGGCGCCCATCCGACAGCAGCTTGTAGAGCTTCACCGCGCCGGCAGTGATGGTATAGAGATACTGTACCGGATCGCCCTCCCGAAAAAGGGCCGTTCCGGGCTCGACACTGGCCTGGCCAAGAACCGTCATGAAGCAACGAAACTGCTGCGTGCTCAGACCCGCGCAAAAGGCCATAGCGCCAAGGTCGCAATGAACGCAACTCACCATGGGTGTTTCGATTCTGTCGCGTTCGATCGTCAAGACATCCAACAGGACCCCCTCCGTCCAAGCCGCCATTTTTTGGCATTATGTTACAGAATGACGATAAGCCCCAGCCCTATCAACCAGAGCATTCGAGTGAACTCGCTTTCCCGGCACTCGCCGTCCACGCACGCAACCGACGCGTTAGTTTTCAGGCGTGCCTTTTTCCTTGGGAACATCTTCGATCTCGTCGTAGTCGAACAAGATCCGATTGGCGGCCCCGTCCAGATCCTCGAACTGACCGGATCGCAAGGCCCATAAGAACCCAACCAAACCAAGCGCGCCGAGAACCAAGGCGACGGGAATCAGCATCAGCAAATTGCTCACCGGATCCTCCCGCGGGAAAGCCTCAAAGCATTGGTAATCACAATCACCGACGAGGTCGACATGGATATCGCCGCGATCAACGGCGTCACCAGTCCGACAACCGCCATCGGGATGGTAAATAGATTATATCCCAATGCCAGGACAAAGTTCTGCCGAACCAGAGTGCCGGCCTTCTTCGCCACCGCCAAAGCTTCCGCGACCGGAGCCAGGCGATCCCCCTGAAAAACCACATCGGCTGCCGTCTGACTGATATCGACGGCGGAAGACGGCGACATCGAAACATGGGCAGAGGCCAGCGCCGGAGCGTCATTCAAGCCATCCCCAATCATCAGCACCTTATGGCCCGACGCCGCCAATTCCTCCAGTCGGGCGCATTTATCGGACGGCGTGCACCCTCCCCGCCAATCGTCAATTCCCAAGCGTAGGGCGACGGCTCCCACGGTGGAGGGTCGGTCTCCCGACAACAAGGCGATGCGATAGCCCCGCCGTTTGAGAAGTGCCACGATCTCGATGGCATCGCTGCGCGGTTGATCGGCGAAGACAAAACGAACGGGAGGCCGATCCGGCCTGGCCAGAAACAGTTCCGGCCCCAAGGCCTCGCCCTGTTCGTCCGGCACGCCAAGCCACCGCCGGCTTCCCAGCCGTATGGCGCCATACGCCAGACCACAACCGGGAATCTCTTGCACGCCGTCGACTGCGGAGGCCGTCGGCATCGCGCGCACCAGGGCGCGCGCCACCGGATGCTTACTGGCCACCGCTATGGAGGCCGCCAGCCGCAAATCCTCCTCCATCCAGTCGCCGGCCAGCAAATCCGGGCGGCCGACGGTCAAAGTCCCGGTCTTGTCGAAAACGATCCAATCGACGTCGGCCAATCGCTCTTGTGCCGTCGCCGATTTGACCAGAATGCCTTGCCGCAACAACCGTCCACTGGCCACCACCTGAACGACCGGAACCGCCAGCGCCAAGGCGCAGGGACAGGTGATGATCAACACCGAGACCGCGTAAAGAAGGGCCACTTGCCAGGGCGTATCGGTGAAAATCTCCCAACCGAGAAAGGTCGAGGCTCCCATCAGATGCACCACCGGCGCGTAATAGCGCGCCACGCGATCGGCCACGGCCACGTAGCGGGCCCGCCCTTGCTCGGCCACCTCCATCATGCGGACGATCTCGGCCAGCAATGTGCTCTCGCCGACCGCGGTCACGCGAAGACGCAGGGGTGCCGCCAGATTGAGCGTGCCGGCAAACACAGCCGCCCCAGGACCGACAGCGGCGGGAACAGTTTCCCCACTGATCAGGCTGCTGTCGATTTCCGACAGGCCGGCGATCACCGTCCCATCGACGCCGATGCGTTCGCCCGTCGCCACCAGAACGGTCGCCCCAAGTTCAATCCGTTCGGGAGACAACAGACGCCTTGTGCCATCGCGATCCAAAACGGTCACCGCCGTCGCTCCGAGCGAAAGCAGATGCTCCGCCGACGATCGCGCCCGACCCCGGGCACGGCTATCCAAATAGCGACCAATCAGCAGGAAAAACAGCAAGGAGATGGCAGCATCGAAATAGGCGTGAGGACCACCGCGGATGGTTTCCCACAAACTCATGGACGACGCCAATGTCACGCCGATGGTGATCGGCACATCCATATTCGAGCGTCCCGCCCGCAGAGCGGTCAGCGCCGAACGGGCGAACGGGCGGATGCAATAGACGACCGCAGGCAGGGCGATCAGCGCGGAGATCCAATGGAACAGTGAGCGAGTCACCCAATCCATGCTGCCCGATTCACCAGCCCAGATCGACACCGAAAACAACATGACGTTGCCGGCGGCGAACCCCGCCACGGCCATCGCCCGCAGCAATTCCTTTTCCGTATTTTCGGAATTGCTGCCCAGGCGGGAGGGATCGAAGGGCAAGAGGCGATAGCCGACGCCGCTCACCGGCGCCAAAATGGCGTTGACGCTGTTTTCGTCCGTTCGCCAGCGAATCACCAGACGCCGCGTCGTCATATTGAGCCTTGCCGCAACCACGCCCGGCTGTTTGGCCAGGAGCGATTCGATCAACCAGACGCAGGCCGCGCAATGCATGCCTTCGACCATCAAATGCAGGGTCGAGAGTCCATCCTCGCCCACTTTCGCATGCGGGATATAGTCGATCGGGCCGGCGTCATCGTCGGGGCGCAACGGCCGCTGGGCAGGATCAAAACTGCGGCGGCGGTAATATTGGTCCAGCCCCATGCCGCCGATCAGGGCGAAGGCGGCCCGGCAACCACGACAGCAGAAATCGGCGCCGCCCGACGAGGCGGCACCGACCTCCGAACCACAATGGGCGCATTGAACCATCAGGGCAGATAGATGCGCTGAGCGAACCGGTAACTCAATTTGCCCCGATGGGCGCTCACCGTCATATCCCATTGACCACCCAACGAGAGGGCTGCGGAAACCAGGTAATGTCCCTGTCCCTGATCGGCCAAAGCGGCCGTGCTGTCGTGACCGTCCGACGTCGGACGGACGAAGGCGGCTTTGACGTCCAGACCGGTCACCGGCTTTCCATCCTTGTCCAGGAACGTAATGACGATATCGGCGGCATGCGGCGTCTGTTCGGATCGCGCACGCGCATTGACCTCGGTGGTGACGCTCCAGCCCAGCTCTTGCTGTTGTTTCTCCGCCTCGATCTCTTCGTTGTATTTCAAGCCCTTGTCATAAGCCTGCTCGGTCGACAATCCGCTGAAGGTACGAATGGCCGAGAACATGAAGACCAAGTTCACCGCCAACACCACGCCGAAGACGGCGACATAGATGAACGGATACCACCAGCCCGGTTGACGCCGGGAGGTCATGGGGGAAACATTCGCCGATTGAGTCATTCCAGGTCAGGCCCCGCGAATAAATTCCGATGCCGAACGATTCGGCCGCTATCGAGATCGGTCAAGACCAACGTCAAATCGCTTTTGTTGCTCTTGAGCGATGTCTTTGGCGCGGTGATGAACAGCCGGAATGTGCCGACCTCATCCGGCGCGGTGGTCAGATCCACCGAGGACAGCCCCTCTCCACTCGCCCCGATGATCGTCATGGTCGCATCGGGCACGCCTTCGAGAGTCAGGCGGAAATGCCCATCCTGGCGGACCATATTGAGAATTTTCAACGTATAGCCGTTGCGGATCCGATTCCCCGACAGCTCCACATAAACCGGCGAGCGTTCATGCAAAACATTGGCGTCAAAGGTTTTGCGGGTCGACAAGCTATAGGCCATGACAAAACCGACGAGCGCGATCAATGCCAGATAGAGGAACGTGCGCGGGCGCCACAATCTGGTCTTCACCACCGTTTCGCCTTTGGCTCGCCCCATCTGATTGAAAGACGAATCATAGCTGATCAGCCCGCGCGGCAATCCGACGCGGTCCATCACGCTGTTGCAGGCGTCGACGCACAGCGCGCAACCGATACAGGCCAACTGGCTGCCATTGCGGATATCGATTCCCGTCGGACAGACTTGAACGCACATTTTGCAGTCGACGCAATGCCCGCGTCCGTCGAAAACCGCAGCGGCCGCGCGCCCCTGCACGGCGCCGGTCAGCTTGCCGCGCGGCTCGCCGCGCCAGGCTTCATAACTGACGATCAGCGAATGCTCATCGAACATGGCGCTTTGGAACCGGGAATAGGGGCACATGTAAATGCACACCTGCTCACGGGCGAAGCCGGCCAACAGATAAGGAAAGACCGAGAACAGCGCCATGAAACCATAAGCGTTGATGCTGGCCTGACCGGTCAGCAAATCACGGGTCAATGTCGGCGCATTGTCGAAATAGAGCACGAATCCCCAGCCGGTCAGCAGCGAGATGATGATCCAACAGACCTGCGTGCCGGACTTGCGCAGCAGCTTGTCGGTCGACCAAGGCGCGTTGTCGCGTTGCATGCGCCGATTGCGATCACCCTCGAACGTCTGCTCGATCCAGACGAAAAGATCGGTCCACACCGTTTGAAAACAGGCGAACCCACACCACACGCGGCCCAGCAATGCCGACACAAAGAAAAGACTGAGCGCGGCGATGATCAACAAGCCCGTCAGGTAATAGACTTCCTGAGGCCATATCTCGATGGCGAAGAAATAGGCCCGACGTCCGGGCAGATCGAGCAGGATGGCTTGGCTGGCGGCGCCAGGGCCGCGATCCCATCGGATCCAGGGCGTAATCCAAAAAATGGCCAATAAAATCGTCGTGACGAGCCATTTCAGGCGCCGAAAGCTCCCCTTGTTGAGAAAGCGCGGGTAAGCCTTGCTATGTTTCGCGTAAAGAGAAACCTTCCGAGACTCGGAAGAGTTCTGATCGACAAGCGCTTCGTTTTTTGAGGACATGACTTGCCTAGAAAAAGGAAACGGCGCCACGGAGATAGCCGTGGCGCCTTTGGAAGAGGTTACTTTCCACCACCCAAAGAGTGGACATAGACCGCAAGCGTCTTGATGGTCGCCTCGTCAAGCCCCCGATCGGTCCAGGAGGGCATGACCCCACCTTTGGGATTCTTGATTTGCGAGATGATCTCGGCCTTTTGGCTCTTACCCTTGTACAACCAGATCCCTGCTGCCAGCGCCGGAGCGCCGACCGCCTGACTTCCCTCTCCGGCCTCGCCATGGCAGGGCGAGCAGCGTTCGGCGAAGATCGGCGCCCCCTGCTGAGCGACCGCAGGATTGGTCGAATTCTTCGACAGAGACAGCACATATTCGGCCAGGCTGTCCAATTGCGCGTCGGTCAGAGGGTCGCCGCCGCCCCACGCCGGCATCTCGCTTTGGCGAGAATTGGGATTGGTGTTGCGGATCCCATAAGTGATCGTCGTCCTGATATCGTCGAGTGCGCCACCCCACAGCCATTGATCATCCGCCAAGTTGGGGAAGCCATAGGCGCCGACGCCGCCGACGCCGTGGCAAGCGGCGCAGTTTTCGTTAAACACCGAGCGGCCGCCGGCCATGGCGAAGTTCAACAGATCCTTGTCCTTGACGATGTCCTCCAGCGAAGAATCCTGAATCTTCGACAGATAGACGGCCTTGGCCGACTTCGCCTGTTCGATCTCCTGGGCCACCTGGGTCCGGGAGTGCCAGCCGAGCGTCCCCGCCCAATAGCCGTTCAGGGTCGGCCATGACGGATAGAGTACGCAATAGCCAACCGCCCACACGATGGTGATGTAGAACACAATCACCCACCATCTCGGCAGGGGCGTATTCAGTTCCTTGATGCCGTCCCATTCGTGGCCAGTGGTGTACTGACCGCTGACAGGGTCTTTCTCAGCATTGGCCATGGTTAGCGCTCCTCGTTCTCGTCATCCCTCAACGGGATCGATCCATGGGACTCGATCATCGCCTTATGCTTCGGCCAATAGGCCCACAGGACGATCCCGCAGAAGAAAACCATCGCCCATACGCTCCACGCGGAACGCAGGATATTGATCGTGTGATCCAACATGATCCGCCCCCCTTATCGTATGGAGTCGGATTTTTGGGTCGAGAAGTCCACCAGCGTGCCAAGCATCTGGAGATAGGCGACAAGGGCGTCCATCTCGGTCACTTGGTCGCTGGTCCTGTCCTTCTTGCCCAGACTGGCTTTCGGATAACGCTGCAACAGGGCGTCCGTCGACGCATCGTTGCTGGCCTGCGCGATCAAATCCTCTTTCGCATTGGCGATATCGTCTTCCGTGTAGGGAACGCCGACGACGCGAAGCGTCTTCATATTGGCGACGACATCGTTGAAATCGAGAGGCCGATGGAGATGTTTGTAGCCCGGCATGATGGACTCAGGCACGACATCGCGAGGATTGGCCAGATGCCGAACATGCCAGTCGTTGGAATATTTTCCGCCGACGCGGGCAAGATCCGGGCCGTTACGCTTCGACCCCCATTGGAAGGGATGGTCATACATCGATTCCGCAGCCAGGCTGTAGTGGCCATAGCGCTCGACCTCGTCACGGAACGGACGGATCATCTGGCTGTGGCAAAGATAACACCCTTCCCGGACGTAGATGTTGCGCCCTTCCTGCTCAAGCGGCGAGTAGGGCCGCATCCCGTCGACCTTTTCGATGGTCTCGGTGATGGTGAACAGGGGAACGATCTCGACGATGCCGCCGATAATCACCGTCAACAAGATACCAACCATCAAAAGAAGGACGTTGGTCTCGATTTTGGCGTGATGCTTCAGGATAGACATAGGTCGTTCTCCCTAGCCCCGAACTGTCGCGGTAACAGGCGCTTCGTACGGAGCTTCCGTCCGCACGTCGCCCCTGATGGTGCGATAAAAATTGTAGGCCATGATCAGTCCGCCGGAGAGGAACAAGACTCCTCCGGTGGCGCGGATGACGTAATAGGGATGCATCGCCGCCACGGTCTCGACGAACGAATACTGGAGGAATCCCATGCTGTCATAGGCACGCCACATCAAGCCTTGCATGATCCCCGAGATCCACATCGCGGTAATGTAGAGGACAATACCGATTGTCGCGGTCCAGAAATGGTAGCTGACCAACCGCATGGAATAGAGCTGCTTGCGCTTCCACAGAATCGGCACCAGACAATAAAGAGCGCCGAAGCTGACGAAGGCCACCCATCCCAGGCTGCCCGAATGGACATGGCCGATGCCCCAGTCGGTATAGTGCGACAACGAATTGACGGCCTTGATCGACATCATCGGCCCTTCGAAGGTCGACATGCCGTAGAAGGCCACCGACGTCACCAGGAAGCGGATCACCGGATCGGTGCGCAATTTGTCCCAGGCGCCGGAGAGCGTCATCAAGCCATTGATCATGCCGCCCCAGGACGGCATCCACAGCATGACGGAGAAGGTCATGCCCAGCGTCTGCGCCCAGTCCGGCAGAGCCGTGTAATGCAGATGATGAGGGCCGGCCCAGATATAAAGGAAGATCAGGGCCCAGAAATGGACGATGGACAGCCGGTAGGAATAGACCGGACGCTCGGCCCGCTTCGGCACGAAATAATACATGATGCCAAGGAAGCCGGCAGTCAGGAAAAAGCCGACGGCGTTATGCCCATACCACCATTGCGTCAAGGCGTCCTGAACACCGGCATAGACCTCGTAGGACCGCCACCAAGTGCCGCCGAAGATGATGGTCGGCACCGCCAGATTATTGCCGAGATGCAACATGGCGATGGTGATGATCATCGCCAGGAAAAACCAGTTGGCGACATAAATATGCGGCTCTCTGCGCTTATAGAGCGTACCGACGAAAGCCACCAGATAGGACACCCAGACAACGGTCAACCACAGATCGGTGTACCATTCCGGTTCGGCATATTCCTTGCCCTGGGTAATCCCCAGAACATAGCCCGAGGCGGCCAGCACAATGAACAGCTGATAACCCCAGAAGATGAAATTGCCAAACGCCGATCCGCCGAACAGCGAGGCTCGCGACGTCCGCTGCACGATGAAAAAGGATGTGGCGAAAAGAACATTTCCGCCAAAAGCAAAAATGACCGCGGAGG
Source organism: Telmatospirillum sp. (assembly GCA_035604255.1). Lineage (GTDB taxonomy): Bacteria > Pseudomonadota > Alphaproteobacteria > Rhodospirillales > Magnetospirillaceae > Telmatospirillum. The sequence goes on from DATNIV010000319.1 coordinate 14,770, forward strand.
TATGAACAGGCCGAATACGACCGAACGAGAACCATTCAAGGTCCAAATTCAAGGCCGGAAAAGCCAATTGCCAGGCAATAAAATCGCCCACAAGAAAACCGACGATGCCCCAGAAAGTCGCCGCGATGACAAACTTTTTTATGACATCGTCGACATAAGGCGTCGCTTCTTTGGCGCCTAGCGCCGTGGTCGCTTGGGTCATGCCGAACTCCTGTCTCGACCAAAATTAATTCCAGACGGAATCAACCCGCCATTTGCCCCTGTCGGAAAAGTGATCTTCCCCCAATTTCCGCCAAGTTGGCAGCCCCTATCTTCGTAATAAGCCGAACGATCTCCCCACGTTCGGATAAAGATCATGCGGAATATGCAGCTTCCGCCCCCAGGGGCCATTGATTTGAATCAAATACTCATAAATTTCTCCCACAATGCGTGTGGGTTTCCAATGTCCACAACCGCGCCAATCGTGGTTGCTCTTGCCCGATAGGCTCAGGTCTGTAAACTGCGGCGATGACAAATCTTTCCGATACTCCCGCCGCTCGCCCCCAGATAAACCTTCTGCCCGGCCGTTCTCGCCGTTTCAGAAGCGGTCACCCCTGGATCTTCTCCAATGAAATCGCGATGACCGCGGAGGCCAAAGCGCTGCCGCCGGGGGGCGTGGTGACGATCATCGACGCCGGCAGTGAGAGGCTGGGCGTCGGAACCTTCAACCCCCACTCGCTGATCGGCGTGCGTTTGCTGTCGCGCAACCCCGATCAGACAATCGATCAGACATTTCTGGCTGACCGCCTGCGGGGCGCGGTTGCCCTTCGTCAGCGGCTTTACGGCCGGCCGTTTTATCGCCTGATTCATGCCGAAGCCGATGGGTTTCCCGGCCTGGTGATCGATCGTTACGGCGATATCATCGCCTTGGAAGTCAACACCGCCGGCATGGAACTTCTTTTACCCACCCTTCTCGCCGCTTTAGATGAGGTTCTGGCTCCGAGCGCCGTCTTGCTGAAGAACGACTCGGCCATGCGCAAATTGGAAGGACTCGACCTTTATGAGCGCCTGGCCAAAGGCGAACTCGACGGCCCGGTCGAACTGGAAGAAAACGGAGCGTCCTTCTTCGCCGATTTGGCGACCGGCCAAAAGACCGGTTGGTTCTTCGATCAGCGCGACAACCGCGCCGCGGTCGCCGCCTTGGCCGAGGGGCGGAGCATGATCGATTTCTACAGCTACGCCGGCGGCTTCGCCATCCAGGCGGCACGCGCCGGAGCCGCGAAAGTGATCGCCGTCGACCGTTCCGAGGCGTCTTTGGCTTTGGCCGCGCGCTCGGCGGAACACAACGGCGTCGTCATCGAAACCGTCCGCGCCGAAGCCTTCGCCGAAATGGAACGGTTATCGGCCGCCGGTCAGCGTTTCGGTGTCGTCGTCGCCGATCCGCCGGCCTTTGTCAAATCGAAGAAGGATCTGGCCGCCGGATCCAAAGGCTATCGAAAAATGGCCCGCTTGGCGGCCGGTTTGGTCGAACCCGGGGGATTCTTGTTCACCGCGTCTTGCTCGCATCACATGGGAACGGACGCCTTCGCCGAAGAGATTCGCCATGGCCTCTCCCTGGCTGGCCGAAGCGGTCGCATCCTGCGGTCGTCCGGCGCCGGCGCCGATCATCCGGTCCATCCTTTCCTGCCGGAAAGCGCCTATCTCAAGGCCTTGCTGATGCAACTGGACTGAGGACCCTGGAGACATTTGCGATCATATTGGATCACGCCTCTCTTTCGTCATTGCCGGACTTGATCCGGCAATCCATCTGTCGTCAGGGCATCCTCGTCTGGCGGATAAGACAACTGGACCCCCGGGTCAAGCCCGGGGGTGACGAGGACAACAGAAGTTTCGTCATTGGAGGACGGTCATCGCCACGCTTCGCCGGGCCGTATCCGGCTTCCTTCTTTGTCTTCTCGCCAGCCCCGTCATGGCGGACCCCGCCTGCACCCTTCTCGTTGAGGCCGCCAGCGGTAAGGTGCTGGAACGGCAAGGAAGCCAATGCGAAACCCGCAACAGCCCGGCATCGACCTTCAAGATCGCGCTCGCCGTGATGGGCTATGACGCGGGCCTCCTTCACGACGCACACACTCCGGCTTGGCCCTACCAAGACGACTATGAGGCCTGGATGGAAAGCTGGAAGAACACCATCGATCCGACCAGTTGGCTGCGCGAGTCCGTCGTCTGGTATTCCCGAGAGATCACGCGGCGGCTCGGGTCCGACCGCTTTCAGCAGTATGTCGACCGTCTCGACTATGGGAATCGCGACCTTTCGGGCGATCCTGGGCGAAACAACGGCCTTGCCAATGCCTGGCTCAGTTCGTCGCTTGCCATATCTCCGGCGGAAGAAATCACCTTCCTGCGCAACCTTCTGACCGACCAACTGCCCGTTTCAAATCTGGCCCTCGCGCGGACGATCTCGATCCTGCCGCGATTCCCGCTTCCGAACGGCTGGACCGCCCATGGCAAGACCGGCACCGGCTTTCAGCCAGGGACCGATGGTCAACCCGATCGTGATCGCCAATTCGGATGGTTCGTCGGTTGGGCGCAAAAAGGCGAGCGCAGAGTGGCCTTCGCCCGACTGATCAAAGACGAGCGCAAGATCCAGACGCCGGCAGGTTGGCGCGCACGCGACGGCTTGCTGGGCGATCTGCCGCCGTTATTGGGGCGAATCAGATAAGAAAAGGGAAGACACCCATCATTGTGCTCCCCAGGCAACCTCAATCTTATAAGGATCGCCGAAATTATCGGTAAATTCCCGTCATCCCCGCGCAGGCGGGGATGACGATAAGGCGTGAGGGCAATTCCGGTGATCCGTTTTAACGCCTAACGGGCAAGATGCCCGCGCCCTACCGGGACTCCAGAATCAACAGTTTCAGGCTGCCGGGAACGATCGACTTCGCCTTTGGGTCGGCATCGCCGGCAACCAGGAAAATGCGGCCGCTCTGCCGATCCAACGTCATCGTCTTGGCGCCCGGTACCGTGGTGATGGGGGAAAGGGTCGTCAGCCCGCCCTCTGCATCGACGGCGATCATCGACAAGGTGCCGTCGCCGTTGGAGCTGAAAGCGACGTCCCGTTGCGAATCGAACACCACCGCGTCACTGCCTTTTCCGATCGGCAGCACGTCTTTGACCGCCCCCGACGTGGCGTCGACCACCGTCATCTTGCCATTGACGCAACTGGCAAACAGGCGCTGCCTTTGCAGGTCGATGGCCAAGCCATGCGGCGCTTCGCACTGGGGAATCGCCCAGCGGGCGGTAACGGCGACGGCTTTGGTATCGAGACGAACGATCTCATTGGTGTCTTCCAAATTGACGAACAGCCCGCCTTTCCCGTCAACGGCGGCGAATTCCGGCTTGCCGCCGACGGGAACGGTCTTGATCACCGAATTGCTATCGGGATCGATGGCCGTGACCGTATGGCCTTTGCCGTTCATGACGAAAACGCGCCCGCTCGCCGGGTCGGACAGAATCGCGTCCGCACCGACATCCGTCACGATGCCGGCCAGATGTCGAAAACTGTCCAAATCGAAGACGGTGACCCGCCCATCGTTGGTCGCGTAGCCCCGATGGAGACGTCCGACAAAGGCTATACCATGCGCCTTGTTGAGTCCTTCGACCTTTCCGACGATCGCGCCGCTCAGGCCGTCCAGGATCGTCACCTCAGACTCATGGGCGATATAAACACGGTGTGTTTCCTGATCAAAGGACAGGTAATCCCATTTGTCGGGGGCCCCCAGCGGCACCGTCTTGACGATATGAAAAACGGAGGCGCTTTGCGCCGAGGCCTCGTCGGAAGCGGCGCCCCAGCAAGCGGCGGCAGCCACCAGGATTTGCACAAGCGCGAGGACATTTTCCCGCCCCAAAAGACGAAAGCGCATCATAAAACTCCGATTGTCAGGGAACGGCCGTCAGATGGGCTTGGCTCAATTCCAACTGGGCTGCCTTGAACTCGCGCTGGAATTGCACGTTTGGCATCAGCAATTGGCTGGCCAGCGTACCGGCGACCTGAGCGGCCTCGATATCGCTGCGAAAATGCACGCCGCAGACCAGTCGATTCCGGGCGTAATCGGCGGCCCGGGCGAGAATCGCCTCGCGCTTCTCCGGGATCATGGCGGCCAGGACAATCCCGTCCAGCCAACCGAGCGTGGCGTGGCCACTGGGATAGGATTCGCTGGTTCCGCGGCCGATGGGGTGCAGGGTCGGATCGACCGCGACAGGGCGCCTGCGATGCCAGGCAACCTTTCCCGCCTTGGCAAACACCGAGGCGTCATTCTTCACCCGGTCAAAAAAAGCGGCGACAACGGGAAGGCGGTCGGGGCTGAAATCTTTGCCAAGCGCCGTCCGGAAGATGAACACCGTCTCCTCGGCATCGTCCAATTTGGCACGCTCTTCCTGCTCGGGCGTCCGGGTCGCCTCGATCCGATGCAATTCGGCCAGTTCCTCGGCCTCTTGCGCGGAAAGCTCGGCCGGCGGCGGCGGCAGAACATTTTGCAAATCGAATTGATGCGCCGTGAGAAAAATCGGCTCGCGAGCGGAAAGCGGGCCAGCCCCAACGAGACAGAGCAACACCGTGGCGAACGAGCAGACAAGCGGGATCTTGGACAACCAGGACGACTGTTGACGCATCATGGGCTCCGGAAATGCAGGATTAGGATTGCGCCGAAAAAACGACGGCGATGGTGAGTTTGAGCAGATGGCCGGCCATATCGGGAGGTGCCGCCGGCAAAACGGCATTGCTCAACGCGGCGACGGCCGCGTCGTCGAGAATGTCGTAACCACTCGACGTTACGATATGGGCATTCGACACCTGTCCATTCCGGTAGTCGAACCCGAGGCGGCACTGCCCGGTCAACTTACGGATTCTGGCGGCGTTCGGATAGCGCAGAGCCGCTTGCACGGCTGCCCGGGCCTGGAGCTGAAACAGATCGAGAGCGGCTGAACGGACCTCCGCCCGAGCCACAGGCGCCGGCTCCACTGGGGGGGCCGGCGGTGGCGCCGCGAAGTCCGAAGGCACATTGCTCACCGGACCAAGCGGCGGGGCGGCCGTTTTAGCCGGCGCTGGCCTGGGTGGCGCCGGCTTTCTCGGTTCCGGCTTGATCTGATTTTTTTGCGGTTCTGGTTTGGCCGGCTCGACCTTCCGCGGCTCGGGCTCCGGCGGCTTCGGCAATTCTGGCGGCGGCAAGGTGGTGAGATCGAG
>DATNIV010000320.1:0-9984 GCA_035604255.1 Telmatospirillum sp.
CTTTGCCGGCTGCTCCCCTCTCGACGCGGCGAAGCGCAATGCGCCGGGGATGATCATCGCCTGCATAACCGTGTTGATCATGCTGCTTTACAAATAACGGACAAGGACCAATGGACCCGAACGATCGTTCGGGTCCGTCCACACCATCATTGCGAGTTCCCCAACGGCTGGGCGGCACTCGCAATTGTCGCGGATAACCAGATATCTCCGCAATTGCGAGTGATTCGCATTTACCTTGACATCCCTCTCTCTTCCATGAGAAATGGCGTTAATTCGCATTGTCATTGAGACCTTCAATGACCAGGATTTTCGTCGCGACGTAAGGAGATAAAGGCAATGCTCGCCTCGCTGATCATCGTGTTCCGGGAAATCATCGAAGCCGGACTCGTCATTGGCATTGTCCTCGCCGCCACCAAAGGTGTCCCCAAACGAGGGCGGTGGGTTGCCTACGGAATCGCAGGCGGTGTCGGCGGCGCCGTCCTGGTCGCCATATTCGCCGCAGAAATCGCCGGTTGGTTCGAGGGATCCGGCCAGGAGCTGTTCAATGCCGCCATCCTGGTCGTCGCCGTGACCATGCTCACCACCCACAACGTCTGGATGGCCAGCCATGGCCGCGCCATGGCCCAGGACATGCGCGATATCGGCGCCGCCGTATCCGATGGCCGCCGCTCTTTGTTCGCCTTGTCGATGGTCGTCGGCATCGCAGTCCTCCGCGAAGGCGCCGAAATCGTCTTGTTTCTCTACGGGATCGCCGCGACGGGCGGAACCTCCAGCGCCGGGATGCTGACGGGTGGCGTCCTCGGCGTGGCGGTCGGAGCCGTCATTTCCGCTTTGATGTACGGAGGCCTTCTCTCCATTCCAACACGCCATCTCTTTGCCGCCACCACTGGCCTGATCACCCTTTTGGCCGCCGGCATGGCCGCGCAAGCCGTCGCCTTTCTACAGCAAGGTGGTTATGCCGAGGCTTTGGCCACGCCGGTCTGGAACAGCGCGTGGCTTTTGGCCGATGACAGTCTGGTCGGACGGATGCTGCACGCCCTCATCGGTTACACCGATTCGCCCACGGGCCTGCAATTGGTGGCCTATCTCGCAACCATCGTGACCATCATCGCGCTCATGCGCCTGATTCAGGTCCGAGCAGAGATGAAGAGACAACCGGCGACCAGTTGATTCCGGAGTGCGATCACAAGGACCGTCGTTCACAGTCCTCTGCCGCCATTTCCTCATCGGTGGTTGCCCTTCGGCCAAGGCTCGGCCTAAGGTGGCTTAAGGAGGGGGGCCTCCAGCGATTTGGAAACCATGAGCGACGATACTCCGATCAAATCCGACGAACGTTATGTCACCTTCCGCGGCATCGATTGCGCGGGAAACGCGGCCAAGGTGCTCTTGCATGTCAACGCCATCATCAGCGACCCTGCGAAAAGCAATCCCTTCTGGGACCGTTTCAAAGACCGAATCAAAGCGGCGGACGACGCCCGGAACCGAGTCACCGACGAACTTTGTTTGTTATGCTCGCACACCTATTTCATCGAAGAATTGTTTGAGGAACATGGTGACCAAGACGGCCTTCGCCATTTGAAGCGCTTTGAAGAAGAATGCTGCTGAGAGTTCACGGCGCACCACCGGAATGCTATGAGTGGGCCCGACCTGGGGACGCCCCCCTCCCCGCAACCACCCTAGGAGCGTCACCATGCCCATTCTGTCCGCGGCCGATTTGAAAGCCAGCTTGGGCCGGGATCAACGCCTGCTGGGCCTTGATCTCGGGTCCAAGACCATCGGCCTGGCGCTCTCGGACGTCAGCCGAACGGTGGCGACACCGCTGGTGACCATCGCTCGCACAAAATTCACCAAAGACATCAAGGAGCTTTTCGACATCGTCGATTCCAAGGATGTCGCCGGCCTCGTCCTCGGTCTTCCGGTCAGCATGGATGGAACGGAAGGGCCTCGCTGCCAATCGGTCAGACAGTTCGCCACCAATCTCTTGGCCTTGCGCGATCTTCCCATCGCCTTTTGGGACGAAAGACTGTCGACCGCCGCGGTGACGCGGACCTTGCTCGAAGCCGACACCTCTCGCAAAAGACGCGCCGAGGTTGTCGACAAAATGGCGGCAGCCTATATCCTGCAAGGGGCTCTGGACTCTCGGTCAGTAGAATCCTTCACATAACTTAAATATTGACTGCGGATTGCCTTTTCCTTTTCTTTCACGTAACAATATGCTCCCAAATCAAGTCTAGTGAATCGCCCGGAGATTATCATGGATAGCGTGGACGACAGACGAAAAGGTGCAGCCCCCGAACGTCGGTCCTTTCCCGCCAATACGATGATCTTCAAGGAAGGGGACCAGGCCGACTGCGCTTATATCGTCGAGGCCGGCCAAGTTCGAATCGAGAAAAACATCAACGGGCGCAGGGTTTCGCTCGGTGACGTCGGTCCCTGGGGCATGTTTGGCGAGTTGGGCGTGATCGACGCCAATCCGCGCATGGCCACCGCCATCACCCGCGAGGACACGATCTGTGTGGTGGTCTCCAAGGCCTCCATCGCTCAGATGATGGATGGCGCGCCGCAAGGACTGAACGCCTTGATTCAGTCCTTGGTGCGGATCATCCGGACCTCCGGCCAAGACTTGGCGGACGCCCGCTATCAATTGATGGAACAGGAAAAAAAGGGTTAACCCTCCCACCCCTCTTGCCGGTCGGGCGGGCTCGACATATAGTTCCCCCCATGACCCAATTCCGCTTCCCTCAGCGCCATCTCCTCGGCATCGAAGGCCTTGGGCCGCAGGAGATCACCGCATTGCTCGATCTCTCCGACGGCTATGTGGAAAAGAATCGTTCTGCCGATCGCAAGTCGAACAGTCTGCGCGGCAAGACCGTCATCAATCTCTTTTTCGAAAACTCGACCCGGACAAGGACCAGTTTCGAATTGGCCGGCAAGCGCCTGGGCGCCGACGTGATCAATATGCAAGTCTCGGCCAGTTCGGTGGCCAAGGGCGAGACATTGATCGACACGGCGATGACGCTGAACGCCATGCATATCGATGTGCTGGTGGTCCGACATCCCGATTCCGGCGCGGTGAAGCTGTTGTCCGAAAAGGTCAATTGCGCGGTCATCAACGCCGGCGACGGCGCGCACGCGCACCCCACGCAGGCTCTCCTGGACGCCTTGACCATCCGTCGGCGCAAGGGACATCTCGATGGGCTGACCGTCGCCATCTGCGGTGACGTTCTGCACAGCCGGGTTGCCCGCTCGAACATTCATCTGCTCAATACCATGGGGGCCCGCGTCCGCTTGGTGGCGCCGCGCACCTTGCTGCCGTCACAAGTAGACCGGCTGGGCGTCGAGGTCTTCCACGATATGGTCAAAGGGTTGGAAGACGTCGATATCGTCATGATGCTGCGCGTCCAGAACGAGCGCATGCGTGGCAACTTCATTCCCTCCATCCGCGAGTATTTCCACTTCTTCGGCCTCGACTACAAGAAGCTGAAAGCCGCAAAACCGGACGCGCTGATCATGCATCCCGGCCCGATGAACCGCGGCGTCGAATTGGATAGCGATCTGGCCGACGACGTCGAACGTTCGGTGATCCGCGAACAGGTTGAAATGGGAGTAGCCGTCCGCATGGCCTGCCTTGATGTGCTCACCCGGGATTCGGCGGGAGGCCACGCCTGATGACCACTCACGCTTCCGGCCGCGTCGCCTATATTGGCGCCCGTCTTCTCGACCCAGCCAGCGGATTGGACGAGAGCGGCGCCTTGCTGACCGATGGCGAACAGATCGCCGACATCGGCCCCGGTTTGTTTGCCGACGGCGTGCCCTCCGACATCCAAGTGGTCGACTGTCAAGGCGCCTATCTGGCTCCAGGACTGGTCGATATGCGCGTCCAACTGCGCGAACCGGGCGAAGAGCACAAGGAAACATTGCATTCGGCCGGTGAAGCCGCTGTCGCCGGCGGCGTCACATCGATGGTCTGCCTGCCCAACACGCATCCGGTCATCGACGATGTCGCGACCGTCGAATTCGTCGCGCGCCGCGCCCGCAAAAACGGTTTGGCCAAGGTCTACCCCTACGCTGCGGCGACCAAACAGTTGGCCGGTCAGGAATTGGCCGAAATCGGCATGCTGGCGGAAGCCGGCGCTCTCGCCTTCACCGACGGAACGAAGGCGATCAAGAACGCCCAGGTGATGCGCCGCGCCTTGGCTTATGCGGCGACCTTCGGCCTGATGATCATCCAACATCCGGAAGAGCCCAGCCTGGCCGAAAACGGGGCGATGAACGAAGGCGAATTGTCGACCCGTCTCGGTCTTTCCGGAATCCCCGCCGCCGCCGAAGCCATCATGCTCGAACGCGACATCCGATTGGTGGAGCTCACCGGCGGACGCTATCATGCCGCCCACCTCTCGACAGCGGCTGGCGTCGAGGTGATCCGCCGGGCCAAGGACCGGGGCTTGCCCGTAACCTGCGATACGGCGCCGCCCTATTTCGCCCTGAACGAACTGGCCGTCAGCGAATATCGCACCTTCGCCAAATTGTCGCCGCCGCTCCGCTCCGAAGCCGACCGTCAGGCGATTGTCGCGGCGATCAAGGACGGCGTGATCGATGTCATCGCCTCCGACCATGCGCCGCAGGATCAGGATTCCAAACGCCTCCCCTTCGCCCAGGCCGAAACGGGTGGCGTCGGCCTTGAGACATTGCTGGCGGTCACGCTTGAACTCTACCACAACCGCCATCTCTCCCTGCTCAAGGCCATCGCGCTTCTGAGTTGGGCGCCGGCACGACTGCTGGGCTTACCCGCCGGTCAATTGAAAGTCGGCGCCGCCGCAGATCTTCTGATCTTCGATGCCGATCGCGCGTGGCGCGTTGATCCCGATCGGTTCCACAGCAAGTCGAAAAACTCGCCCTTCGACGGTCGCCCTTTGCAAGGCATGGTTCTCCGCACGGTCGTCGACGGCCGCACCGTCTTTACCGCCGATGCCTGAGGTGGCGGCTCTCCTCCTCGCCGCGATACTCGGCTATCTGTTAGGATCCATTCCCTTTGGCTTGGTCCTCACCCGCATGGCTGGGTTGGGGGATATCCGCGCCATCGGTTCGGGCAATATCGGCGCGACCAATGTGCTCCGCACCGGACGAAAGGGATTGGCGGCGGCGACCTTGGTTCTCGACAGCGGCAAAGGAGCCTTCGCCGCTTTCGCCGCGATGTGGGTTCTGGGTACCGATGCCGGACTGGTCGCCGGCTTCGCCGCCGTTCTCGGCCACAATTTTCCGGTCTGGCTCAAGTTCAAGGGTGGAAAAGGCGTTGCCACGACACTTGGCGTCCTGCTGATCACGGCATGGCCCGTCGGCGTGGGCGCCTGCCTCACCTGGTTGGTGATTGCCGGACTGTTTCGCATTTCTTCGCTGGCCGCGCTGACGGCGTTACTGGCGTCGCCCGTCATCGCCTTGATCTTCGCCACTCCGGCCCATGCCCTCATGGCTGCGGGACTTGCCATCCTTGGGTTCATTCGCCATCGCGCCAACATCAGACGCCTGCTGAAAGGCGAAGAGCCGCGCATCGGCGGCAAGAAAAAAGGCCCCTGACGGGTACGATTTTCATCAGACGGTCAACCTGTCAGCATCACTGTGCCGCGGTGCGAGGGACTCCATAGCCCCCGGCGCCTGTCCTGATCGCGTCGAAAATGCGAAAATCGGCTGTTTCCGCTGACGTTAATTTCCGAATCGATCAGGAGGATCATCCTTTGGGTGCAAATCCATAAAATTTTAGTTACACTCCGCGCAACTTCAGCGACATTTTTGAACAAGCCCATGCCACCATCTTTCATGGGACGCTCACACGCCGTAAGAAAATCAACCAATAAAAAACTTTTTCCTTGAGGAAACAATGATCTCCGTTCAGGAGTCCATAGCCTTACCGAACGATATCCTCGACGATATGGAACATTCCCTCGGATTGCTCGACCAGATGCACAATCTGGTGGCGATTTGTGTCGGCGATGAAATCGTCCATCTCAATCCCTGCGGAGCGAGCCTGCTGGGACTCGATCACCCGCGAGCGGCGGTGAATCGATCCTTTTTCAGCTTCGTGCACAGCGATTATGCCGAGTTGGCATCGGTTGGCATTGCCTTGTTCGCCGAAGAGGCCTGCTTGGTTTCCATGAAGCTTGTGCGCCAAGACGGCTCGGATATCGATGTCGAAGTCTGGGTCAAATATCTCGGCAAAGATCATCTGTATTTTCTGGAAGCCCACGACATTACCGAACATCTGCGTGCCGCGCGAGCGCTGCGCCAGCGAGAACAGCGACTTGAGGGAATCATCAACACGGTGGCCGACGGCATCGTCACGGTGGATGACATGGGCCTTATCCAGACCTTCAATCCAGCGGCGGAAAAGATTTTTGGCTTCAGCAAAAGCGAAGTTCTCGGACGCAACATCCGCAGCCTTATTCCGGGCGCACTTCTCAATAACCAGAACAGCGATGATGATGCTCTGGGCGACAAGGTCGGATCGGCGGTCAATGTCACCGGAAAACGGAAGAGCGGCGACCCCATCGATCTTGAGATGGCCATCCGCTCCCTTCAGCAGGGAGAACAGGTCAGCTTTACCGGCATCATGCGCGATATCACGACGCGCAAGGCCAATGAAGCCCGGATTTTCCACATGGCGCATCACGACGCGCTCACGGGCCTGCCCAACCGCCATCTGCTCACCGACCGGGTCGATGAGGCGCTCAAACGCGCCGACCGCTATCGACAGCGGTTCGCCCTCATTTTTGTTGATCTCGATAAATTCAAACCGATCAACGACACCTACGGACATGCCGTGGGGGATGAAGTGTTGAAAGAAGTGGCCAATCGCCTCAAACAGGGCGTTCGTTCCACAGACACTGTCGCCAGAGTGGGCGGCGATGAATTCGTCATCCTGTTTGAAGACCTCTCCTCCTCCGAGGAAGTCATGGAATTGCAGAACAAGCTGAAGAACCTACTATCCCAACCGCTTCAGCTGACCACGAAGACCCTGACCATCGGGGCCAGCTTGGGTATTGGCATTTACCCGGATCACGCTACGGATGTCGCAACCTTGATGGACTTCGCCGACGGCGCGATGTATCAAGCGAAGCACGGAAGCTGAAAAATCCAGCGGACGGAGGAGTGCCTGCCGCTTACAAGCGGTGATCTCGCGGGACGCTCGGAGACAAGCATTTTCCTTATTTTTCTTGTGTGATACTGCCGAATTTTCGTGTAATGCTCCCCTCCCGAACGATAAGAACCCGCTGGGCACGCCGACGTCACCATTCCGCCCGGACGAGTTGAACGTAAAGGGGTACAAACGATGGTTCAGTTCTGGATTCAGTTCGTCCTGGTGCTGGGCGCAATCCTGATCGGCATTCGCCGTGGAAGCATAGCCCTGGGGCTGCTGGGAGGTTTCGGGGTCACCGTCCTGACCATCGGCTTCCACAATCCTCCCGCCAATCCGCCAATCGACGTCATGCTGATCATTCTGGCGGTGGTCACCGCCTCGGCCACGCTGCAGGTGGCCGGCGGGCTCGACTGGATGGTGCAGCGAACCGAACGCTTGCTGCGCGCGCACCCGAAACGGGTCACCATTCTCGCCCCGCTCTGCACGTTTTTCCTGACCATGTGCGTCGGTACCGGGCACGCGGTCTATTCGCTGCTGCCGGTGATCGCCGATGTGGCGCTGAAGACGAAGATACGCCCGGAACGGCCGATGGGCGTCGCCTCGGTGGCCTCGCAGATGGGCATCACCGCCTCCCCGGTGGCGGCTGCGGTCACGAGCTTCATGGCGCTTTCCGCCAAGAACGGTGACCCCGCGACCCTGATCGACATCCTGAGCATTACCATCCCCTCGGGCATCGTCGGCGTGCTGGTGGCGGCGCTGTGGAGCATGAATCGCGGCAAGGATCTCGACAAGGACCCCGTGTTCCTGGACCGTCTGAAGGACCCCGCCTTCCGCGCCGCCCTGGAACAGGACGTCACCACACTGGGCAAGACCCTGCCCAAGGCAGCGCCACTTTCGGTGTGCCTGTTCTTCGGCGGCATCCTGCTGGTGGTGATCCTCGCGCTTTTCCCCGCGCTGCTGCCGCACTACAACGGCAAGATGCTGCCGCTCACCACGGTGGTACAGATCGTCATGATGAGCGCCGGCGCCCTCATCCTCTTCTCCTGCAATGTGAAGTCGTCGGATGTCGGCAAGTCCGGCGTCTTCACCGCGGGCATGACTGCGGTGATCGCCATCTTCGGCATCGCCTGGATGAGCGACTGCTTCGTCAGCGGCAACCAAGACTTCCTGATCCGCAACATCAAGGAGATGGTGCAGTACGCGCCGTGGACCTTCGCACTGGCGATGTTCGCCGTCTCCGCCTTCGTGAAAAGCCAGGCGGCGGTGCTGGTGATCATGATGCCCTTCGGCTACACGCTCGGCCTGTCCACGCACCAGATGCTGGCCGTGATCCCCTCGTGCTACGCCTACTTCTTCTTCTGCTTCTATCCGTCGGACCTTGCGTCCATCAGCATGGACCGCACCGGCACGACCAATATCGGCACCTATCTGCTCAACCACAGCTTCATGATCCCCGGGCTGCTCGGCGTTTCGGTTTCCACCGTGGTCGCTTACGGGCTGTCGGTGCTGCTCTTCTGACAAAACAACGGGGCGGCGCCACACGGCCCAGCCCCTCCAACGACCTGATCACGCCCGTACTCTGCTCGGCACTGTTGCCGGTCCGGGTGCGGGTGTTTTCTTTTGGAGAGGGTATTGGTGGGACGCCATTCTCGGAGATGAACGTCGGATGGCTGAAAGCTTGCTTTAAGCAAGAGATGCTATCCTGCTTCGTCATGAAGGGGCTTAAACGCCTTCATAATTAAGAATAAATCCGCATGGAACGACCAAGCCGCATCACGGGGAAACTCAAGAACGACGTCAATTCCCTCCCACCACGAAGGGCCGCAGAGAGTGCGCTCCGCCCTCTGTTCCTGTACAGTTTCCACTCGATCCGAACGTCCGCACACCACCGATGGTTGCCGGCGGCGACGGACGTCACGGACGCCGGTTCTGGCTTAATGGAGATCAGACAATGGGTGGCAAGAGAATTCTGATGATCGTCGGCGACTATGTCGAAGATTACGAAACCATGGTTCCCTTTCAAGCGTTGAAGATGGTCGGACATCAGGTCGACGCGGTTTGTCCCGGAAAAACCGCCGGCCAAAGCGTACGAACGGCGATCCACGATTTTGAGGGCGACCAAACCTACAGCGAAAAACCCGGTCATAATTTCGCTTTGAATGCCAGCTTCGCCGATATCAAAGCCGAGACATATGACGCCCTGGTCGTACCCGGTGGACGGGCGCCGGAATATCTCCGCTTGAACGAATCGGTGCTTGCCTTGGTGCGCTATTTCGCCAACAACGGGAAACCGATCGCGGCGATCTGCCATGGCCCGCAACTGCTCGCCGCTGCGGGCGTTCTCACCGGGAAGACCGTATCGGCCTATCCGGCCTGCGCACCGGAGGTCGCCTTGGCTGGTGGAATTTATGCGGACATCCCCGTCGACCAGGCTGTCACCGACGGCCTCTTGGTGACGGCGCCGGCTTGGCCGGCTCATCCGGCGTGGCTGGCGCAATTTCTCGCTGTTCTCGGAACGAAGATCGTCAACGATTAAGAGTGTGCCGGCGAAATTGGGGGGCTTATTTCGCCGGCTTTTCTTTACTCCCAGAGACAAAAAACTCTCATATTGCTCACATTTCCTTGATAACAAATCAATCATTAGAATATCTCTGAATCATCGGGCATGCCAAGGCCCTCCTATGGTGCTACTCTCTTAAAGACTCATCCTCATGTCTCTCATCTATTGACCCAGGATAAATAGGATCATGACTCTCTCTGCTAAATTACTCGAAGAGATGAGAACCCGCCGGGACAAGGTTTTGGCCGGCGGCGGTAAAGACAAGATCAACGCCCGTCATGAAAAAGGCCTC
>DATNIV010000321.1:0-4129 GCA_035604255.1 Telmatospirillum sp.
CCGCCGGCGCCGGGAAGGACCGCCGCCGCCGAGCCGCTCACCGGAGCCTTGAGAAGGTTGGGCGGCAATCCGACGGCGATCCCGGAGCCGGCGGTGACCAGCGGCATATCGGCGCAGGCGGCGCCGATCGTCAACAGGTCGGCATCGTCGATGGCATCGACCACCGCGAAGCCGCAGCCGTCCGCCTTGAGGGCGGCGAACCGGGCGCGGACGGCCTCGACGCCGTGGCGGACGGTATGGTACTCGACCAGTCCGACCTTTCGCTGGACCTGGGCTTGCAGCACGCGGACCAGATTGGCGTCGGTCATCGGGGTAAGGGGATGGTTGCGCATGCCGCTCTCATCGAGCGGCAGGTCGCCGACGAACAGGCGTCCCTTGTAGATGGTTCGCTGATTGGCCGGGAAGGCCGGGCAGGCGATGGTGAAATCGGTGCCCAGGGCGTCCATCAGGGCTTCGGCCACCGGGCCGATGTTTCCCTTCGGCGTCGAATCGAAGGTCGAGCAATATTTGAAATAGAATTGACCGCAGCCGGCTTTTTTCAACCATTCGAGAGCGGCCAGCGATTCCGCGATCGCCTCCGGAACGGGATTGGTCCGGGATTTCAGCGCGATCACCACGGCATCGACATCGGCCGGTAACGGTTCGGTGGGGACGCCGATCATTTGAATGGTCCGCATGCCGTGCTTGACCAGCATTCCGGCCAGATCGGTTCCACCGGTGAAATCGTCGGCGATACAGCCGAGCATTGGCGCCATGGTTTCCTCCTGAAATCTTCGCTTGGAACGCACGGTAGCGGAAAACGGCAACGCTTCCAAGACCGGATTGGCAGCGCTGCCAATTTTCTTTATCGGCGAGCGGGAATGTGCGAATACCCGTAGGGAACGGTGTCTATGATCCGAACGGGAGGGACAAGATGAAGGTTCTCATTACCGGAGGCGCCGGCTTTCTCGGCCGTCGCCTGGGCCTGAAGATTCTGGAGCGGGGAACCCTGGCCGGAGCCGACGGCCGGCCCCGAACGATCGATCGGTTGACCCTTTTGGACGTCGCGGCCGGCGAGGCCATCGACGATGCGCGTGTCCGAACCCTGGTTGGCGACATTGGCGATCCCGCGATCATGGCCGACGCCATCGACGCCGAGACGGAGGTCGTTTTTCATTTGGCGGCGATCGTCAGCGGCCAGGCCGAAGCGGATTTCGATCTCGGGATGCGGATCAATCTGGATGGTTCGCGCCTGTTGCTCGAACGCTGCCGGGCGCTTGGTCATCGACCGCGGGTGTTGTTCACCAGTTCGGTGGCGGTCTTTGGCGGCGTCTTGCCGACGGTGGTGCCTGAGGATTGGCCGGTGAGGCCGCAATCGTCCTACGGGGCTCAGAAGGCGATCGGGGAACTGCTGCTGTCCGACTATAGCCGCAAGGGATTCGTCGACGGCCGGGTGACCCGCCTGCCGACCATCAGCGTGCGCCCCGGACGTCCCAACAAGGCGGCGTCATCCTTCGCCAGCGGCATCATCCGCGAGCCGTTGAACGGTGAGGCGGCGGTCTGTCCGGTTCCGCCGGGCACCCGTCTTTGGTTGCTTTCGCCGCGCAAGGCCATCGAAGCCTTGATCGCCGTACAGGAATTGTCCTCCGACAGGCTTGGCGATGACCGGGTTCTCAATCTGCCGGGCGTCTCGGTAAGCGCCGCCGGGATGGTCGCCGCCTTGGGTCGGGTGGCCGGCGAAGAGGTGGCTGCGTGGGTCCGCTGGGAAGAGGACGCGACGATCACGCGCATCGTCGGAAGTTGGCCGGGGGCCTGGAACACCGACCGCGCCACGGCGCTTGGTCTGGCCGGCGACAAGGATTTCGACGCCATCGTTCAGGCCTATGTGGAAGACGATTTGGCCGCTCACCGACCCTTAGCAGGGTGACAGAAACGCCGTCCTTGCGAGGAGCGGAGCGACGCGGCAATCCAGCAGTCGGCTGGCGCCCCTGGATTGCTTCGCTGATCGCTCGCAATGACGGCATTTCGTGGGCCGTCCGGGATCTCGTCCTTGAGTCATTGTCTTTTGTGGCGTTACATCGTTTCCCATGAGTGACGATCTTCTCTCTCGCATTGCCGCGGTTGTCGGGCCGAATGGACTGCTGACCGCCGCCTCCGACATGGCCCCCTATCTTGAGGACGAGCGCGGTCTGTATCACGGACGCGCCCGCGCCGTGGTTCGTCCGGGATCCACCATCGAGGTGGCCGAGATCGTCCGTCTGTGCCACGAGCGCGGTGTCGGGATCGTTCCCCAGGGCGGCAACACCGGCCTGTGCGGCGCGGCCACACCTGATGCGACGGGCGCGCAGATTCTCCTCAGTCTGTCGCGGATGAACACGCTGCGCGCCATCGATCCGGTGAATTTCACCATGACGGTCGATGCCGGCGTCGTCCTGCAAACCGTTCAAGAGACGGCGGATAAGGCCGGTTGCCTGTTTCCGCTGAATTTTGGCGCCCAAGGCAGTTGCCTGATCGGCGGCGCCATCGCGACCAATGCCGGAGGCGCCGGGGTCTTGCGCTATGGCAACACCCGCGATCTGGTGATGGGGCTCGAGGTCGTCTTGCCGGATGGGCGGATCTGGGATGGCATGCGCGCCCTGCGCAAAGATAACACCGGCTATGATCTCAAGCAGTTGTTCATCGGCAGCGAGGGCACGCTCGGCATCATCACCGGTGCCGTTCTCAAGCTCTTCCCCAAACCGAAAGACATCGCGACGGCCTTCTGCGCCTTGAGCAACCTCGATTCGGCCCTCTCTCTTCTGGCCCGCGCCCGTGCCGCGACAGGCGACCTGGTGAGTGCTTTCGAACTGATGCCGCGCATCGTCCTGGAGATCACGACGACCCATGTCTCCGGGGCCGCCGATCCCTTTGGCGAACCGTACCCGTGGTATGTCTTGATCGAGTTGTCCTCATCTTGTTCCGATGGAACCTTGCAGAACAGTCTCGAGGACTTTCTTGGCGCCGCCATGGAGGACGGCGAGGTTGTCGACGCCGTGCTCGCTTCGTCGTCCGAACAACGCCGCGGCCTGTGGCGTATCCGCGAGGGCATTCCGGAAGCGCAGAGTCGCGAAGGAGGAAGCATCAAACACGACATCTCGGTGCCGATTTCCTCGGTGCCGGCATTCATCCGACGGGCCACAAGCGCGGCCGAGGCGGCTTTGCCCGGTGTTCGGGTGCTTGCCTACGGACATCTTGGCGACGGCAACCTCCATTTCAATCTCAGCCAGCCGATCGGCGCCGACAAGGAGGCCTATCTCGCCGAATATGTCCGCCTGAACCATGTCGTCCACGACATCGTGGTCGACATGCAGGGCTCGATCAGCGCCGAACATGGGATCGGCCAGTTGAAGAAAGAGGAGCTCGCCCATTACAAGGCGCCTCTGGAGCTCGATCTGATGCGCCGGATCAAGGACGTGTTCGATCCCAACGGGATGATGAATCCGGGTAAAGTGCTTCTCTAGGAGAGTCCGTCAGGCCGTCGCCCAACAAGAGAATTGCTCTCGCCGTCTCCGTGCCTGATGATCCTGGTCAACGGGATGGAAGGCGGCAAACTTATGGATCAGACAGTGCGAGCGGCGATCGATTCCGCCGTTGCATGCGGCGATATGGCCCAGGCCGTCCGTACCGCGCAGGGCGTTCTTGAGGCCGAGGGGCACTATGAGGGCTATTTTTTCCTGGTGACGGCTCTGCTGGACCATGGAAAGGCCGCTCTGGCGGCGCAGTATTTCGCTATCTTGCGCGAGGCCCTGCCGACACATGCGGGTGTCGCTTACGGTTACGGGCTGGCCTTGCAGAGGACCGATCGTCTGGAGGAGGCGATCGCTCAATGGAAGGGAGCCCTCGGACTGGCGCCCCAGTCCGTCGAGGCCTGTCGCAATGTGGCGATGGGACTGATCGACAAGGGACGGGACGATGAAGCCGTGGTCTTCTTGCGGCGATTGTCGAGTCTGGCGCCCAACGACGCGGGAGGCCCCCTGCATCTCGGCAATATCGCGTTCCGCGGCAGAGCCTTCGAAGACGCCTGCGCGTTTTATCGCGCGGCCCTGCGCCGCGATGCGAATTTGCCCGATGCCTGGATCAATCTGGGGGAGGCGGAGCGATCGCGAGGTCG
>DATNIV010000322.1:0-3518 GCA_035604255.1 Telmatospirillum sp.
CGCTTCGGTGAAGGCCACCTTGTCGGCCACCGACGTGAAGACCCAGGCTTCGGTCGCCGCACTCACACAGGCGTCTCAGTTGCCGCAGGAACTGCTGCGACTGATCCAGTCGTAACCGCCAAGACCTCTTAGGCATGCTGGGACACTAGGTCGAATGCGGATCCGGCGACAACGCGAAGCGTTGTCGCCGGTTTGCATGGTCGAGTTTTCGGGCGTTCCTTTTTCCCTTACGGGTTAGGAAGAACGGATTTTATTTGCCGACGGGCGTGAAGTTTCGCCATCCGTCCCAGTTCGGCCGTCATCATCCGAATAACCGCCGGCCATCCTCCGGAACGGTCGGCGCGGAACAGTCTCGCGTGAGGATACCAGGGCGTGCTGTTTCCCACGCCCCAGCGATAATCGGACTGCCCTGGCGCCAACATGACCCAAAGCGGCGCCCCCATGGCGCCGGCAAGATGCGCCGTCGCCGTATCGATGCTGATGATCAAATCCATTCCGGCAATGGCCGCCGCCGTGTCGGCAAAGTCGTCAAGATGTCCCGACAAGTCGACAAGCGACAGTCCGGAAGAGGAAATCTCCTCTGCCGCCTCCCCAACCTGCAAGCTGAAAAAGCGCGCCCCAGGAATCGTCACCAGCGGCGCCAAGGCCGCCAAAGGGCAACGGCGCCGGTTCAGCGAGCGGCGAAGGTAAACCTCCCCCGTCGCCGGCCGGCCGGCCCACACGAGCCCGACCTTGAGGAGTCCTTCGTCGGGAAGAGTGAAACAAACCCCTGGCGGAACAGCAAGATAAGGGATGGCCCCCATCACATCGTCCATCGCGTATCCTTGCACGTACGGCACACTGAGAAGCGGTATTGCCAGATCCGCATCGGGCAAAGGTTCGTCTCGTGCGACAACCCGGTCAACACCGGAAAGCATGGCAAACAGCCGTTCCAATCCTGGCGGGCATTCTACCGTGACATGTCCGCCCAACGCCGCCAGGGCCGGTAGGAAGCGGGCATACTGAAGCATATCCCCGTACCCTTGCTCCGCGGTCACCAGCAAGCGGCGCCCGGCCAAAGCGTCACCGCGCCATCTGGGAATATCGGCTGTGGGATTGCGGATGTGAGACTCGCGCAAGCGACTTTCGAATTCGGCAAACCCCGTCTCGAAATCGAATTTTGTCAACAGCGCCGTCGCAAGATTGGGACGCGCCGCCTGCCTCTCCGGATCTTGAGCGATCGATTGGCGATAGTAATCGATCGCCGCGTCCAGATCGCCGATTGCTTGGTACAGAACCCCAATATTGGCAAGGATCTTGCTGTTCCGCGGACTGAGGGCGAGCGCGCAGGTTAAATGCGCCAACGCCTCTTCGATATTCAGAGACGCGGCATATTCGGCAGCCAGCAACGTACGAAGAATGAGATGCCTGGGCGCCTTGCCCACTGCCGCCGCGAGAACCTCTTCCGCTTCGTCATGACGATCGGCGTCGGATAAAAACTCCCCCAGTTTGGCCGCGAGATCGGGATCATCAGGCTGACGCGCTCGCCCGTCTTCCAAGACCGCTATTCCGTCTTCGAGACGCCCCGCGATGGCCAACGCCTGGGCATGATCGATCCGCACCGTGACATCGTCCGGAGCCAACGCCAGGGCGGTTGCCAACGTTGCAATACCGGCCTCTAAGGCCCCTCGCCGCACCAGGGCGGCACCCAACAAATGCAGGGCGTCCGGATCGACATTGTCTCGAAACGGGGCGGCTTGACAGCGACGCACGCAGGCGGCGAAATCACCCGCTTGAAATAAGGCGCGCGCCCGCTCCAACCAAAACCGCCGCAACGCCTGTTGCCTGGCATCCTCTTCACGACTGTTCGGCTTGACCGGTCGCATCATGCGATGAATGTTACGGGCCGTTCTTTTCGTCCTTATGTCATTTCGGCCGTTTTTTGTAACACTTCATTGCAAGTCCCACACCATCGCAAAAACTTCTATTCGATAAAGGGAAAGGACAAGCCCCCTCGGCTGATCCGATCGGCGTCCCGCGACAGCTTAAGGGACGATTTAGCCCCCAGGTTACGGTCGAAAATGTCTCGATAGGTTCCAATCGCCGCCACGACACGGGTTTGCCACTCCTTGTCCAGCCCCAGTTCGCGCAACGGCGCCGGCATGGACTTCACACCGCCGACCACCCAGCGGGTGTCCGGGCGGTCGGCGACGATCAGGCTGTCGACGGTCCAGGCGACCAACGCCGACCACTGCGCATCGGCGGTGCCGGTTGCCGCAATCACCGGATAGACCACCAACGGCTCGGCGAGGATACGGCTGGACATACGGTTGACACCCCGATCCTGGAAAACGGTGGCCAACGTCGTCAATTCGTAAGCGATGGCATGACATTGCTGGACGTTGTAGGCGTCGATCATTTCTCCGTCCTCGCTGTAGGGAACGGGCCGCCAGGGTTTGTTCAACGCCCCGAAATAGGCCGGCAGACTATGTTCGACCGGACTGCCGCTCATGAAACAGATCCCGCCGTCGCCGGCCAGTTCGGCGAGCGTCCGTTCCTTCGCTTTGGCGGGCACCATCACGGCGTGGCTCTCGACGAACACGGGCGGACCCGGCACAATCCGCCCGCTCAGGTCGTTTTCGGCGATTTCCCGTCCGGTCAGAAAGGAGACGTCGTCCCCCCCCTGGCTCAACAACGCAAGTTCAGGCGGCGTCGCGTATCCATGAAAGGCGATTTTTTCCGCCGAGCCGAGCACCGCCACGGCAATGGCGCGGCAGACGTCGACATTGAGCCCGCTCCAGTGCCGATCGTCGTCTTGTTGCGCGAGACCCGGTCGCTCGAAACTGCCGCACTGTACGGCGCCTCGCGCCTTCACGCGGTCGAAAACCGTCCCGGCGTCGGCATGCCAGGCGGCCGCACAGAGGGTGAGCAGGGTGAGGACGGCAATAGCGTGACGCACAGGACGTGACCTCCAAAAGGGAGCGAGGAATTAAAAGAATGCCCCCACCACGCCCCCCTTTGAGGGGAGGGTGTGGTGGGGGGAACGGTCATTGCTCGAACGGGGTCAGTTGTAACTGGGCAAGGTGCTCGGCAGCCCGTTGAACGCCTTGACCGGAACCTTGGCCGTGCCGAGGGTTGTCGCATCCGGAATGCCGGTGGCGATGCCCAGGCGAACATCCTCCGGAATGATCCCGATCGCGTGGCACCCCTCGCCGCCGAAGTGCGGAAGACTGGTCACCACGGCGTCATCGATCCGGGCGAAGCTGGCCGGAAGCGGGGGAATCTTGCCAAGCAGCCTGTTCGGCGAGAAACCCGACATCAGGCTCTCGCTGATCGGCGACGGAATATCGCGTGGCCCGAGGTATTTCTGTTGGAAACCGGCCGGTCCGAATTTGTTGAAGGGCTCCGAGTTCCCGGCGGCCAGGGCTTCCGCTTCGTCCGGCAAACTGGCCAGAGCCGGCAGTTGGAAGATGGCATTGATCGTTTCAATGACCGCATTGTGGTCCCCCTCGACATGCGAGGCGACATGGGTGCGGGCA
>DATNIV010000323.1:0-6549 GCA_035604255.1 Telmatospirillum sp.
AGTTCGGCGACCACGGCCTGGACGCGGCTGCCGCGCATACCGACGCAGGCGCCGACCGGATCGATACCGGAATCCCGGCTGATCACGGCGATCTTGGCACGGGACCCAGGATCACGAGCCACCGATTTGATTTCGATGATACCGTCGTAAATTTCCGGCACTTCCTGGGCAAACAGCTTGGCCATGAATTGCGGATGAGTTCGCGACAAGAAAATCTGCGGCCCCCGGGGCTCCTGACGGACATCGTAGATGTAAGCCCGCACCCGATCGCCCGTGCGAAACGTTTCGCGTGGGATCAACTCGTCACGACGCAGCAGCGCTTCGGCACGACCGAGATCGACCACCACATTGCCGAATTCGACACGCTTGACCAAACCGTTGACGATTTCGCCGGTGCGATCCTTGAATTCGTTGAACTGGCGCTGACGCTCGGCGTCGCGCACCTTTTGCACGATAACCTGCTTGGCCGTCTGCGCGGCAATTCGGCCGAAATCGATGGGCGGCAAGGAATCGACGATGAACTCGCCCACGCTCGCATCCGGTTTCTTGCGCTTCGCCTGGGCAACCGTCATCTGCGTGGCTTCGTTCTCCACCGTCTCGACCACTTCCATGAAGCGCGACAGTTGGATTTCGCCATTCTTACGGTCGATATGCGCACGAATATCGTGCTCATGACCATATTTGGAGCGTCCGGCCTTTTGAATGGCCTGTTCCATAGCCTCCAGGACTTCGTCGCGGTCAATCCCTTTATCACGGGCAACCGCGTCAGCGACTTGGAGGAGTTCGGGGCGGGGCAGTGCTGCTGTTCGTTCCATGGGGTCCGTTCTCGGGCCTACTGTTCTTGTGCCGTCGTCGCCGCGGCAATCAAGGCATCCGTCAGTATAAGCTTGGCGGCCTTGATATTCGCCGGCGGGATGGCGATTTCACCAGTTTCGACGACCAGGCGCACCTGGCCCTCTTCATTTAAACCCATTACTTGACCGCGGAAGCGCTTGCGCCCTTCCACCGGCTGCACAGTTTCGACCTTGGCTTCGAAGCCGGCGAAACGTTCAAAATCCTGCGGACGGGTGAGCGGCCGGTCAATGCCAGGCGAACTCACCTCCAAGGTGTAGGCCCCGCTAACCGGGTCCTCAACGTCGAGAATCGCCGATATCGACCGGCTGATCTCGGCGCAGTCATCAACAGTCATCGACTGACGATCGCGACGCTCGGCCATGACTTGCAAGGTCAGGTTCTGTCGCCCCTGCAGGAGCACGCGAACCAATTCGTAACCCATGGCGTCCAGCGACGGTGCGACCAAAGCCGAGATACGATCCTCAAGGTCCAAATCCGGCGGCCTTCCGACGACTTAACTTAAGCACCGCAAGGCGGCGCTCGCCAAAACCCTGACCTATGCTCTCAACGTTTGAACGCGAAAGCAAGGCCTCAAAAAAGCAAAAAAGTGGGCCTACGGCCCACCCTTACAACCCCATCTCCAGGATGGGGCCACAAGAATGTGTCGGCGTCACTATAGCTATCGCCGCTCGGCCTGCAAGCGTTTTGTCACCTAGGGTCGAGAGCGGGGAACATCAAGCCCCCTCCTCTCCCGGATAATAACGCGCCGTCAGCCTGTGGCAGTAGTCGACCAGCCCAGGAGAGGCTTCGGCGGCGCTCCGCAGCGGCCCCTCGAACAGGGGGCAGAGGGCGCCTTGCAGAAAGGCGAAAACGGTGGCGTCGGCCCCGCAGGGCTCCGCCCCCATCAGATAGGGGCGATCTCCGAGAACATCCGCGATCGCGGCCATCGCCCGAGCCGCCAAACGAGCCCGTTCGGCGGCGGTGAAACGGCCTTCTCCCTGCCCATGCAGTGTTTTCCGCACGCGCCGCCGGATCGTCGTCTGCACAAGCCAGCGGAGCGGTGCGGGAACGGCCTTGAAGAACTGCGCCGGTCCGCGCTCGAAATTGCCGTCGATCATCCAACGTTCGTCAACCATCAACCAATAGAGATGGTCTTCACACATCTTCTCGACGGCCCAGGCGACACCGCACTCGGCAGGAGACAATCCGGGATTGAAATCGATCCCATAGCGGTCTTCCAGATAGAACCGGATAAAGGTGGAATCGGAGACGACGACCTCTTCGTCCCGGATGTAAGGAAGCTTGCCCTTTGGCGCCTTGCCGAATCCCTTACGATCCTTGGCATAGGGCACCCCGGCCATCTTCAGCAAGATCTCGGCTTTGGTGACGAACGAGCTGGGATCGGGCAAGCCCAGTGCCGGCCCAAAGGTATAAAGCGTGATCATAGGCCCGCCCTCCGTCATCCGACTCTATTCAATAAATGAGAGGGCGATTCAGACATTCGGTTGGCGCACCGATGTGCGCCGACCGAATGTCATCGCGCTCTAGGACAGACGATACAGGGAACCGCCCGGTTCGTCATACCCTTGCGAAGGGCATGGTCACCGGAGATCTCGGCCTTCGCAGATAGCGCAGAAAAATCGGCTGTCGGCCTTGGCTGCGAGCCTTGGCCTCATAGCGGGTGGTCGGCCAATCCTCGGTTTTCGCCGAAGGATCAAGGGTGACGTCTTCGAAATCCGGACGCTGCGCCATCTGGCTCACCGCCCAAGACTTATAGGTCGCATCGTCCGTGGCGATTCGGAGCTCGGCGCCATCGGCCATCAGGCGCGACAGTTGATCGAGATTGTCAGGACCGATGAACCGCCGTTCGGCATGACGCTTTTTCGGCCAGGGATCGGGAAACAGAACGAAGACGCGCTGGAGACAGGCCTCCGGCAAGGCGGGAAACAAGCGGCGGACGTCTTCCGCGAAGATTCGGACATTTTCGATGCCCTGACGGTCGATATGACCGAGAAGGGAGGCGATGCCATTTAAGAAAACCTCGCCGCCGATCAGGCCGACATCCGGGTGGGCGCCGGCCTGCCAAGCCAGATGCTCGCCACCGCCGAACCCGACCTCAAGCCACACGGCTTTCGGCGGGATGGCAAACAAGGTGGCCGGATCCAGGCTCGCGCCCGGTTGCGGCTCCGCGATGGCGAGCTTTGGCAGCAGAGTCTCAACGAGGGTCCGGCCGGCGACACGGAGCGACTTGCCGCGACGCCGGCCAAAAAAACGGGGACCCTCATGAATCATGGTGACGGTTTCAGGCAAGCGCCGTCTTGAGTTGATCAACCAAGTCCAGGCGTTCCCACGAAAATCCTCCGTCGATTTCGGCATCGCGGCCGAAATGACCATAGGCGGCCGTGCGTGCATAGATCGGCTTGTTGAGTGCCAAATGCGTCCGGATGCCGCGCGGGCTCAGATCGACCAACTGCTGCAAAACGTCAGACAGCTTGTCTTCATCGACCGTCGAGGTGCCGAAGGTATCGACATAAACCGACAGCGGCTTGGAAACGCCGATGGCATAGCTCAACTGAATGACGCATTTGTCGGCCAGATGCGCGGCGACGACATTCTTCGCCAGATAGCGCGCGGCATAAGCGGCCGAACGATCGACCTTGGTCGGATCCTTGCCGGAAAAAGCTCCGCCGCCATGCGGCGCGGCGCCGCCGTAAGTGTCGACGATGATCTTGCGCCCGGTCAGACCGGCGTCACCGTCCGGTCCCCCGATGACGAAGCGCCCCGTGGGATTGACGTAAAACTGAGCCTCCGGGCACATCCAACCTTCCGGCAGCACGTTCAACACATGCGGACGAACGATCTCGCGCACGGCATCCTGATCGATCGTGCCACTGTGCTGGGTGGAAACCACCACGGAGGTGGCGCGAACCGGCTTGCCGTTCACATACTGCAGCGTCACCTGGCTCTTGGCATCGGGCCCCAGCAAAGGCTCGGCGCCGGAGTGCCGCGCCTCGGCCAACGATTTCAGGATGGCATGGGAATAATAGATCGGCGCCGGCATCAGCACGCTGGTCTCGTTACAGGCGTAACCGAACATGATGCCCTGGTCGCCAGCCCCCTCGTCCTTATTGCCAGCCGCATCGACGCCCATGGCGATATCGACGGACTGCTTGTGGACATAGACGTCGACGCGGGCCTGCTTCCAATGGAAGCCGTCCTGCTCATATCCGATGTCACGCACCGCGGCGCGCGCCACCTCTTCCAGCGTCTTGCTGGTGATCGAATCCGGACCGCGAACCTCGCCGGCCAGAACGATCTGATTGGTGGTGCAAAGCGTTTCCACGGCAACCCGCGCATTGGGGTCGGCCGTCAAAAACGTATCGACGATGGCATCCGAAATACGGTCGCAAACCTTATCGGGATGGCCTTCGGAAACGGACTCACTGGTAAACAGAAAATTGGACTTCGACACGGTCGATCCTCCGAAATCCGGTTGAAACGGGACCAGGGGCATCGAAGGATAAGTCATCGGTGCACCCACTTAGCCTTGGATTTTACGTGGCAGCAAGCGGTCAAATCTCCACGCCCCGGCAAAGGCCGAGGGGTCGTTTGTTACAGACTTTCGATCACAGATTCAAGACAGAAGGCAAAAAAAACGCCGGCGGCGAGAGTCGGATGACGTTTGGTGGGATCGTGAAGCGATTCCGCCAAAAGTCTGAATCCCCCTCTATCTCAATAAAGAAGAGGACGATTCAGACGTTAGGTCGAAGCGATTCCGCTTCGACCTAACGTCATCGCGCTCTAAGCCGGCGTTTCATTTTGTCCTATTTGGCGTCAGCGCCGTCGCAGGCGTTGGCCAACGCTTTGGCCAGTTCGAAGACCCGCTTTCTCACCTGCGGATCGGTGATGCGGTAATAGGCCCGAACCAGCTCCAGCGTCTCGCGCTTGGTCATCGGATCGGCTTCGAGCGAGGCAGGCTGCTCGTCCACCAAACCCGCGACCATCATCCGCGGACTCTGCAACGACGTATCGTCCGACATATCGTCGAAAAAGAACGACACGGGAACGTCAAGAACACGAGAGAGATCGAACAGGCGCGACGCGCCGATTCGGTTGGCGCCCCGTTCATATTTCTGGACCTGCTGGAAGGTGAGACCAATGGCCTCTCCCAGCTTTTCCTGACTCATGCCGAGAAGGGTCCGTCGGAGACGAACGCGGGCACCGACATGCACGTCGATCGGATTGGGCTTGCCTGAAGCCGTTCGACCGCGGCCGGACCGGCGGACGGGGACATCGGACTTCAGTTGTTTGCTGTTGCTAGCGGCACGGGCCATGGCAATTCCAAGGGAATGTGTTGACATCAAGGGTTCGATGATCGCTGACAGCGGAACCGACGCCGGATTGGCTGTCACGCGCTATCACTTTAGGCATACTACCGTATGCCAGTCAACATACATCGTTTACTGAAAGTCGCTCCACCCCAAAAGGAATTCAACCGTGCCGAAACACCACCCCCCACAGAGCAGCGCATCCGGAGATCACTACCAAGAAGAGCAGTGACGCGATCACACCGAATCTGGCAAAGGGAGGAGCCGCCGCGAGGGAGGCCGGCAAGGCGGAATCGAGGACGCCCTCTGCTCCGAGGGGCAATTCGGCGAGCACGCGGCCATAAGGATCGACCACGGCGGAAATGCCCGTATTGGCTGCGCGCACCACGGGCAGCCCCTCTTCAACGGCCCGCAGCCGTGCCGAGGCGAAATGCTGATAAGGCCCGGCGCTGATGCCGTACCAGCCGTCATTGGTGAGATTGAGCAACCACGCCGGGCGATGCGCCGGATCAACCACGTCACCTGGGAAAATGACCTCGTAGCAGATCAGCGGTCCGACCGGAGGCAGCCCCGGCAAGGCAAGTGTCTGGGCGCCCGGTCCGGCGGAGAAATCGACGCTGCCGGCGGTAATCTTGGTCAGCGGGAGCAGCCCATGCAACGGCATATATTCGCCGAAGGGCACCAGATGCGCCTTGTCATAGGTCCCAACGATTTCGCCTCGACCATCCAATGCCAAAAGACTGTTCCAGATGCGAAACGGCAGGACGCCGGGGCCTGTGCCCCGCACCGCGCCGGTGATCAACAGTCCGCCCGGAGGCGTCACGGAAGCCATCAGGCGCCGCGCCGTCTCTTCACGCTCAAGAAATGACGGCGCCGCCGTCTCCGACCAGATGACATCGGTCACCTTGTCCCATCCCGGCGAGGCGGTCATATCCAGATGCCGCTGAAAATGCGCGATCCGTTTCTGGGGATCCCATTTCAGGGTCTGTTCGATATTCGCCTGCACCAGGCGCAAGCGGACATCCGGCACCGAGGCTGTGGTGCCGTCGGCCAGCCGCATCCCGCCCCATGCGGCAACGGCCGCCAACAGGAGAAGACTGGCCAACATCGCCATCCGATGGCGCCGGGCCGGGTAGGCCAGCACCGCCGGCATCGCGGCGACGATGACGGTCAGCAAACTCAGGCCATAGGTCCCGGCGACAGCGGCAAATTGCACAACCGGCAAGACGGGCATCCAGACCGAGCCGATCTGATTCCATGGGAATCCGGTGAAGATCCAACTCCGGACCCACTCGAACAGCACCCACGTCACCCCCAGCATCAACACCCGCGGCACACCGGGGGAGCTTATGCGACGCGCGGCCCAAACGGCCGCTCCGACGAAAAC
>DATNIV010000324.1:0-5425 GCA_035604255.1 Telmatospirillum sp.
GACCGGGCATAGGTCATGAACGGGATGTCGCGCTTGAAACGGAAAAATTCCATGGTCTGCTGCTCCGACCCGTTCAGATAGACAGGTGATCGATCTTGCGCTTCCGGCCGTAGGTCAGATTGACCAGGGCGCGCGAGACCAGGATGGCGCTGAACATCGAGGTGAGAATACCCAGACACAACACCATCGCAAAACCGCGCACCGGCCCGGTGCCATAGGCAAACAGGGCGACGCCGGCAATGAAATTGGTGACATTGGTATCGAGGATGGTTCCAAAGGCATGTTCGTAGCCGGCATGAATCGCCGCATGCGGCGATTGACCGGCCCGCAATTCCTCGCGGATGCGTTCATTGATCAGCACGTTGGCGTCAATGGCCATACCGACGGTCAGCGCGATGGCGGCAATGCCCGGCAAGGTGAGAGTGGCCTGCATCAGAGACAATAACGCCACCAGGAACAAGACGTTGGCGGCCAATGCCAGGGTCGAGAACAAACCAATGACTCGATAATAGATCGACATGAAAACCGCGATGGCGACGAAACCCCACAAGACCGAATGCGTCCCCTTGGCGATATTCTCGGCCCCCAGGCTGGGCCCGATGGTCCGTTCTTCGATGATCTCCATCGGCGCCGCCAAGGCGCCGGATCGTAACAGCAAGGCCACGTCACTGGCATCCTTGGTGGACATCCGCCCGGTGATCTGCACCTGACCACCGTCGATCTGCTGGCGGATCACCGGTGCGGTGACGACCTCGCCCTTGCCCTTTTCGAT
Organism: Telmatospirillum sp.; assembly: GCA_035604255.1. Lineage (GTDB taxonomy): Bacteria > Pseudomonadota > Alphaproteobacteria > Rhodospirillales > Magnetospirillaceae > Telmatospirillum. The sequence goes on from DATNIV010000324.1 coordinate 773, forward strand.
GAGCAGGATGGCCATGCGCTTGCCGATGCTATCCCTGGTCACCTGCGAGAAAATGCGGGCGCCTCTGGTGTCGAGATTGAGATGGACCGCCGGTTCGTTGGTGCGTCCGTCAAAACCGGCCGACGCATTGGAAATATTCTCGCCGGTCAAGATGATCGCCTTCTTGATCAGCAGAGGCTGGCCGTCCCGGCTGCTCGCGTAGAACTCATCGCCGGGAGGCACCAACCCGCGCGCGGCATTCTGCATGCTCTGCGGATCGGCATGTTCCTCGTCGACCATGCGAACTTCCAGGCTGGCGGTTCGCCCCAAGATATCCTTGGCCTTCGCCGTATCCTGCACGCCGGGCAACTGGACCACCACACGATCGGCCCCTTGCTGCTGGATGATCGGTTCGGCGACGCCCAATTCGTTGACGCGATTGCGCAGCGTCAGCACGTTTTGCTGCAAGGCCGCATCTTGAAACGCCTTCAACGCTTCCGGCTTTAAAGTCAGCGCCACGCGCGTATCGTCGACGGCAACCCCGGTCATGTCCCTCAGGTTTTTGCGCAACTCCTCGCCGCCCTGGGTCCGGGTCTCGGCATCCTTGAACTTGACCATCAGGCTCTGACCTTCGCGGCTCACGCCACCAAGCGGCACCTTGGCGTCGCGCAGCACGTTGCGCACGTCACTGGTCTGCCGGTCGAGCTGCTTGTTGAGCGCCGCCTTCATGTCGACCTGCATCAGGAAATGCACACCGCCCCGCAAGTCGAGACCAAGATACATGGGCAGCGCCCCGATACCGGAAAGCCAATTCGGCGAGGCCGACAGAAGGTTGAGCGCCACTGTATAATTGTCGCCCAAAACCCGCTGCAACTCATCCTTGGTCCGCAATTGGGTATCGGGATCGAGCAGCTTGACCTTGATTCCCGATGCGTCGGAGATGATCCCTTGATAGGGAATTTGCTGCTGCTTCAGATCGTCTTCCACACGGCGCAACAGCGCCTGATCGATCTGCACGACCGAATTGGCCGGGGAAATCTGTACCGCCGGCACTTCGCCGAAAACGTTGGGCAGGGAATAGACCAGTCCCAGCACCAACACGACCAAGATGACGATATACTTCCACCGAGGATAGCGGTTCATACGCAGCGCACTCTTTCAATTGCCATGAGGTTCATGCGATTCCGGACGTCTCCGCCAGAGCCGTTTCCCGGACAAACGCCCGGGCACCGCATCCGGCGGAAATCGCACAGCCCCAAACCAGTTAGTTCTTGCCGAGAAGCTTGCCCAAGAACGAAGTTTTCTTTTCTTCGACCTTCGGCCCTTCCGCCGTCTCGGAAGCAACGTCGCCGTCGCTCTTGGCGTCCTTGGCGGCACCGGCCACCGGCTCGGTCTTGGCCAGTACTTCGGTGATTGCGCTCCTGGTCATCCGCACACGAACGCCCTCGGCGATCTCCACCGAGACTTCGCTGTCGCTGATCACCTTGTTGATCTGACCGAGAATGCCGCCCTGGGTCAGCACACGGTCGCCGCGACGCAGTTGCGCGACCATCTCCCGATGCGCCTTCATCTTCTTTTGCTGCGGACGCAGCAGCAGAAAATAGAATACGACGAATATGAGGACGAGCGGCAGGAACTGCTGCAATGAATCGAGCCCGCCGGCGGTCGCGCCGGCCGCCTGCGCATAGGCCTCTGAAATGAACATGGTGATCTCCTGGACTAGCTGATCGCCTTTTGAGCAGCGGGAATATACCGGGCCTGTGGTGAGTTGCAATCTCTAACCTGCATTTCTCACACTCCCGTCGCCGGCCACAGCAAAGCCGCGCGGCGCCTTGCTACCGACTTGACCCCGGCGGGACACATGCTAATTTGCCTTTCATGAGCACAGAATCTGATCAACTGGCTTTGCTCGGGCGCATCGCCGATGCCCTCGACCGCCTCGCCCCGCCGCCGCCCCGCGCCACGCAACTCGATGCCGCCGACGCCTTCGTCTGGCACGCGCAGCCGGAGGGATTGGAACCCGTTCACAAGGTCAACCGTATCGACGTCTCGCTGCTGCAAGGCATCGCGACGCAACGCGACACCTTGCTCGACAACACAAGACGGTTTTCCAAAGGCTTGTCAGCCAACAACGCCCTGTTGTGGGGGGCGCGCGGCACAGGAAAATCGTCGCTGGTCAAAGCGGTGCATGCGGCGATCAACGAAGAAACGCCCCATATTCTGGTGTTGGTTGAAATCCATCGCGAGGATATTCCGTCACTGCCCCGCCTGCTGGCCCTGCTGCGCGGAAGCCCCAGACGTGTCCTGCTGTTCTGCGACGATTTGTCCTTTGACGTCGCTGACGAAAGCTACAAGTCGCTGAAGGCCGTGCTGGAAGGCGGCGTCGAGGGCCGCCCAACCAATGTGGTGTTCTATGCCACCTCCAACCGTCGGCACCTCATGTCGCGCGACATGATCGAGAACGAGCGTTCGACAGCCATTCATCCGGGTGAAACCACCGAGGAAAAGGTCTCCCTGTCGGATCGCTTCGGCTTGTGGCTGGGATTCCATAATCTGGATCAAGCGACGTTCTTCACCATCATCGAAGGCTATGCGAAAGCCTATGACTTGCCCATCGCGACCGCCGAACTGCATGCTCAAGGTCTCGAATGGTCGATGAGCCGTGGCGCCCGCTCGGGACGCGTCGCCTGGCAGTTTATCCAGGATCTGGCCGGGCGACTGGGAAAGACGCTGGCGTAACCCACAAGGACAGAGGGAAAAAGTCCCACTTTGTGGTAGAGTGATCCGGTGCGAATTTGATGGAGGGCCAATTGTCTGGACCCTATGAAATTGCAGCGCAGCTCACCGGTTTGGTCCTCCCCCTGGGACAATGTCCGACCATCGGCCCGGAAAGCGGGCATATGATCCCGAATGGCGTCACGCTGTTCTTCCAATCGGTTCAGCATACCAATCCCCTCAGCCTGCATCCGAAAGGCGGCTCTTATCGATTTGTCCGCGTCATCAATCGGCAGATCATTGCGGGCATGCAGGTCATGTCGCCGGCGGGAAAAGGCGGGACGGTGACCAACATCTATTGTCGTCCGGAGTGGCGCCGTCGTGGCCATATGACCGAATTGCTGGTCGCCGCGCAAAATACGCTCGGTGAGGTTGGGTTTTCGATGGACTTGACCTCGGACGGCGTCGCTTGGATTTCGTCGCTCGACGAGGATTTGTTCGCCGAATCAGAAATTTAGCCGGCTCACTGCGCTAGATCATGCAGTTGCGCTTGGAAAAATGCCGCCATCCCGGGCGTCGCCCCCAAGATCATATTGCCGTTGCTGAAGCCGCCATCGGCCATGAAATCGTTGACCACCGCGCCGGCCTCCTTGGCCAGACAAATTCCGGCGGCCACATCCCACGCTTTGACGAGAGGCGCCCAATATCCGTCCAGACGGCCGCAAGCCACATAGGCCAAGCCGAGGGCGGCGCTCCCCAACCGGCTCCAGTCGCAGTTGTTCGCGACCAGTCGCTCGATGGCCGTCAGAAAATACTTGGGATCCCGCCGAAAGGTGAACCCGAGATTGATACGCGCCACATCCGGTTTATCGATCGCGGAGACGTGGACCGGTTGGCCGTCACAAAAGACCCCCGCGCCACGCCGCGCCGAAAACAATTCGCCCGTAACCGGATCGAAGATAAGACCGATTTCGATCTCCGAGCCCACCATCAGAGCGACGGAAATGCACCAGAACGGCAAGCCGCGTGCGAAATTGGCCGTTCCGTCGATGGGATCGATGACCCAAACCGCGCCGCTTTCCAGGCCGCCTCCCTGGACACCCCCCTCTTCCCCGATGATGCCGTCGGTTGGGAAGGTTGCGTGGATCCGTTCCACCAGCAACGCTTCGACAGCCTTATCGGCCGCGGTGACGAAATCCTGCGTCCCCTTGCTTTCCACATTCAGGCGGGACGGATGGCGAAAGTAGCTCATGGCCAGTCCTCCGGCGTCCCGGATCAGGCCAAGCATAAAGTCGTGCCGTTTGATGAGCTCCGCACATGACACGTCGGCAGTTCCGTTGAAGGACATGATCTTCCCCTCTAGCCTGGATCCGGTGAGTCGATGGACGACGACGCCGGACTCGTCTTGCCCCCCAGGAAGCCCATGGGATCAACCGCCCGCGTGCCTTGACGCACTTCGAAATGCAATTGCGGTTGCGCCACGCCTCCCGAATCACCCGCTTTGGCAATCTGCTGACCGCGCCGCACCGTATCGCCACGCTTTACCAAAAGGGTGTCGTTGTGGGCATAGGCGGTCATCCAGCCGTCGGCATGTTTGATCAGCAAGAGATTTCCAAAACCACGCAATTCGTTACCGGAATAGGCCACAACGCCGTCTTGCGAGGCGACCACCGGTGTTCCGCGCGCGACTGCGATATTGATGCCGTCGTTGTGCTGTCCCTTGCCGGTGGTGCCGAATTCGGAGAGCAGTTGCCCGCGCACCGGCCACACGAAACCACGACCGCTGCTCGGCGGTGCCGGCGGCAAAGGCGCCGGGGCCGCCGCGGCATGCTGCTCGGCCGCAGCCGGCGCGGCCGCGGCGGCCGGCGCGGCGGTAGCGGGCGCAGACACGGAGGACGTCTGAGAGGTCGTCCCGCTTTGCGCCGATGCGGAAGACGCCGCCGCAGGAGGCGGTGGGGG
>DATNIV010000325.1:0-5485 GCA_035604255.1 Telmatospirillum sp.
GGCCTGCGCCTGCATTTGCTCCATCAGCCATGGGCCCTGGATGGCGTCCGCGAAGCCGGGGAAGTTTTCGACGTCGGTGGTGATGGTCAACTGTCCGCCCGGTTGCAATCCGGCAACCAGGATCGGAGAGAGATTGGCGCGGGCCGCATAAATGGCGGCAGTGCAGCCAGCCGGTCCGGAACCGAGGATAAGAACTTTGGAATGATGGGTCGCCATCGGAAGAGGCCTCGCGTCGACAAGGAAAAGAGATCGGCCGCTACATTAGAGCTTTGTCGTCTCAAGGAAAAGAGAGGGAATTGACCTGCATTTCTCATCCGCGCCGACGGCAGGGGCCTGAGAAATGCAGGTTAAAGTCGGGACGACCGAAGCGGTGTCCCGACCAGGCATCATGAGCGCGTCTCGACGATCAGAGAGCCGCCGCGTGCTCCGCCAGATATTCGGCGACGCCGGTTGTGCTCGCCTTCATGCCGGCCTGACCCTTTTGCCAGCCGGCAGGGCAAACTTCGCCATGCTCTTCATGGAACTGCAAGGCGTCGACCAGGCGCAAAGCCTCATCGACATTGCGTCCGAGCGGCAGGTTATTGACATGCTGGGACTGCACGACGCCGTTCTTGTCGATCAGGAAGGTCCCGCGCAACGCGACGCCGCCCGGCAGCAGAACGCCGTAAGAATTGGCAATATTTTTGGTCAGATCGGCCACCAAGGGGAACTGTACTTGGCCAAGGCCGCCTTTTTCGACCGGAGTGTTCTTCCAGGCCAGATGGGTAAAGTGGCTGTCGACCGAAACACCGATCACCTTGACGTTCTTTTCGGCGAAAGCCTTGACCCGATGGTCATGGGCCAGAATTTCGGACGGGCAAACGAAGGTGAAGTCGAGCGGATAGAAGAACAGCAACCCATAGGATCCGGCCAGGTAGGTCTTCAGGTTGAAGCTTTCATTGATCTCATTGTTCGGCATAACCGCCGGCGCTGTGAAGTCGGGGGCGGCTTGACCAACCAGGACCTGGGGTGCGGCGGAAACGATGGGACTTGTCATCATAGAAACTCCTCGTCTTGTGCGGGATTGGGAAAATGTAGGGTCGCGAGGACGCTCGTACAAGTTTAAATTATTATAAACTTCGACAGATGACCCCGTAAAATAATGACTTAGAGTCGTAACATAGGCATTTTGGCGAGGTGCGATCTGTCCTCGGCCCGCTTTCCATCGGTCCCTGGGGACGATCTTGGGCGAGAGCGAGATTGAGGTCTTGGCGGGGTGGGGTTGCCTCTGTAATATAATTGCTCAATTGCGTCGAATATTGGAGTTATAGAAGATATGCAGCGGGTCAAGCTTGACCGCATCGATCGGCACATTCTGCACGATTTGCAGAATGATGGCCGTATGACCAACGTCGATCTGGCCCGACGGGCAGGGATCTCGGCGCCTCCCTGCCTGCGCCGCGTGCGTGCGCTTGAGGAAGCCGGCTTCATCAGGGGCTATCACGCCAATGTCGATGCCGTCGCTTTGGGTTTCAACGTGACCGTGTTCGCTCACGTCGGCTTGAACAGTCAGGCGGAAAGCGATCTCAAGGCGTTCGAAGAATTGGTCCAAGGATGGGCGGAAGTTCGCGAATGTCACATGTTGGCGGGCGAGACCGATTTCTTATTAAAGGTGGTGGCCGAGAATTGGGATGCGTATCAGCGCTTCCTGACCAGCAAGCTGACCGCGGCGCCCAATATCAGTCACGTCAAATCGGCGCTGGCCATCCGCACGTCGAAATTGCAGCCAGGTGTTCCGATTGCGCTTGATGACGACGATGAGGCTGGCGCCGAGGATTAACGCTTCCCATCTTCCCTTTGACACGGACGGGACCAGAGTGTGCTGGTTCCCGTTTCGTCTCGGGAGGTCAACGTCATGCGCCAATGGTTTCGCTCCGCTGTGGTTCCGCTCGGCCTTCTGTTGGCCGGGATGTCTCTCTCCATCCCGTCATCGGCTGAAAGCCCCGCTGCGCCGATCCGCGTGCGAGGTGTTATTTCTGCGATCGAGGGAAACGTCTTGGTGATCGCCACCAGGGAAGGCCCTTCGGTTAAGGTCGCTCTCGCCGATAATGTGCGCGTGTCGGCGGTCAAAGCGCTCGACATGTCCGCCATCAAACCCGGCAATTTCATCGGTACGGCGGCGGCGCCCACCGCAGACGGCGGACTCCAGTCGCTGGAAGTGGTGGTGTTCCCGGACGAGATGCGGGGAACCGGCGAAGGTCACTATGATTGGGATCTGACCCCCGGCAGCAGCATGACCAATGCCACGGTCGATGCCGTGGTCGAAAGCGCCAACGGGCGCGACCTGCAACTCTCCTACAAAGGGGGCAGCATCAAGATTTCGGTGCCGCCAAATGCGCCGATCGTGACGTTCGAGTCGTTCGATCGCAAGGAATTGAAGGCGGGATTGCCGATCTATACGCCGGCGACAAAGGCCGTCGACGGCAGTTTAAGCGCGGCGCGGGTGGTGGTCGGCAAGGACGGGCTCAAGCCGCCGATGTGACGAGGCGGACTCAATCCGCCGGATTGAGCAAAATCTGGTCGGCGTTAAAATCGTCGTCCAGAATCACGCGGTCGCCTTCGAGGCGGGCGCGTTTTTCCGCCAGTCGTTTGAGGGCCTGCGGATAGAGGCGGTGTTCCGCCGTCAAAACCCTGGCGGCGAGCACGGCCTCGGTATCATCAGGGCACACCGGGACCGCCGCTTGGGCCAGAATCGGTCCGGCGTCGAGATCCGGCGTGACGAAATGCACGGTGCAGCCATGAATCTTCACGCCAGCCTCCAAGGCTTGAGCGTGGGTATGCATACCCTTGAAACTGGGCAACAAGGACGGGTGGATATTGATCAGCCGTCCTTGCCAGGTCGTAACGAAGGCTTTGGTGAGCAGTCTCATGAAGCCGGCCAAACAGACGAGCGCGATGTCGGCATCCCGTAACGCCCGGTCGATCGCGGCATCGAATGTTTCGCGATCGGGATAAGCCCGGTGATCGATTACGACGCGAGGAACGCCGGCCCTCTCCGCCCGCTGCAACCCTCCGGCGTCGGCTCGGTTGGAGATGACGAGAGCGATTTCGGCCGGAAAATCCGGCCGTTCGCAGGCGTCGAGCAAAGATTGGAGATTGCTGCCGCGTCCCGAGATCAGGACGGCGACCCTTAGTCTGGCCATGCGCGATCCGCATTGATCACTCGGCTTTGCGGCTCGTCGCCCTGGCGGGCCAGGATATAGCCGATGGGGAAGACGGTTTCTCCGCCCGCGACCAGGATCCGCATGGCGTCCTCGGCATCTTCGGGAGCGACCACCGCGACCATGCCGATACCGCAATTGAAGACACGGCTCATTTCGTGGCTGTCGATCTTGGCGTGTTCCTTAAGCCAACCGAAAACCGGCGGTAACGGCCAACTGGTGGCGTCGATTTCGGCCTTGCATCCTTGCGGCAGAACGCGCGGCACATTTTCGACCAGGCCGCCGCCGGTGATGTGGGCCAACGCCTTGATCTTGCCGGCTTTGACGGCGGCGAGGCAGCTTTTCACATAGATGCGGGTGGGGGTCAGCAGAGCTTCCCCCAAGGTGCGCCCGATGGCGAAGGGCGCCGGGTCGGAATAGGCCAGCCCCGACCGCTCGACCACCTTGCGGACCAGCGAATAGCCGTTGGAGTGAATGCCGGTTGAGGCCAAGCCTAAAATGACGTCGCCGGCGACCACCTTCGTTCCGTCGATCAGTTTGCCGCGCTCGGCGGCACCGACGGAAAATCCGGCGAGATCGTAATCGCCTTTGACATACATGCCTGGCATTTCGGCGGTCTCGCCGCCGACCAGCGCACAGCCGGCCTGCCGGCAGCCCTCGGCGATGCCCGTGATAATCTGCGTGGCGGCCGCGACGTCCAATTTCCCGGTGGCGAAATAATCGAGGAAAAGCAGCGGTTCGGCGCCTTGGACAACCAGGTCGTTGACACACATGGCCACCAAGTCGATGCCGACGCCATCATGGCGACCGGCGTCGATGGCGACCTTCAGTTTGGTGCCGACGCCATCGGTGGTGGAGACCAGGATCGGGTCGGTATAACCGGCCTCGCGCAGATCGAACAAGGCGCCAAATCCTCCCAGACCGGCACCGGCGCCGGAACGAGCCGTGGATTTGGCGAGCGGTTTGATGGCTTCGACCAAGGCCTCACCGGCGTCGATATCGACACCGGCGTCCCGGTAGGTCAGAGCATCGTTGTTCTTCGCGTCGCTAATGGCGTCCTCGCAGAATTGGCCGTGTCCCGCTGGAAAACGCGGGCACGGGGATGATGGAGTAGCATTGAAGGAGCCGAAGATATCCGATCCCGGCAGCTTTTCAATGCCCCATCTGGTTCTGTGCTCCCCTCGGCTATGTCTTTCGCGCATCCGTAGGGGGTGGCGATAGTGCGAATGCATCAGCGATTAGGGCTTGTGGATATGCGGAGTCGGATATCGGCTGTGTTAAAATTAAAAGGTGATCTGCGTGATACGTAAAACTACTTATGATTATCCAGGCAAGGAATGGCGACATGGATATGTCTGCGGTCGACCAAGATGATCTTATGCGCTGGGCGGCGCTGATCCAGCAAGACGCGACCTCGCTGGAAAGCGTGTCATTGGACCCCGATGGCATCTTTCAGACGCGCAAAACAACCATGGCGACAGTCCATCAAGACGTGGTCGATGATCTGGCCGCCGGATTTCGATGTCGTGGTCCCGACGATTTTCCACTTCTCATTTGCGGATGGGGAAAGTCTCGGGTCGGTTCGACGGCGTTGAGCAATATTTTTGGCATGGCGGGGTTGCCGTCCTACTACCAACCGCTTAAAGCGATGTTGCGCAATCGATTGAACGACATCCGGAAAGCGTCATGGTGCCCTCCCTCCGCATCCCTGCATTCGCACCTTTTTAGCAAGGAAACCGCCGGCCCCTATCTTCTGGCGGAATGCCTGTTCATTCCTCAGAAGATGCTGATTGAAGCCGGCTATCCGCCCGACAAATTGCATTTGCTGTTGCTCGATCGTCAGCCCGTCGATTGTCTGAATTCCTGGTTCGCCAGATTGTCAGGGCGGATTTCACGGGAACGGCTACTGCGGCACCATGTTCTTGCCGCGTTGAATGTCGTTCGGGTCGAAGGCTACGCGCGGCGCCAAGGCATTCCGGTGACGCACTATGTGCATGAGGCGAGCAAGGATGCCGTGGCGTCGGCGCAGGCGCTCTTCCTCCGGTTGGGGCTTGGTGATCGCTTTGCCGAGCGCGAGGTCACCGACTGGGAAGACGCGGGAGATTTGGATTCCGATCGGGCGAAGGTGATCTATCCCGATGAGCCCTCCGTCTTCGCGGTGCCCGGACTGCATGGCGCGGAAACGGGATACCGGTTCCAAAAGCACGAGGTGAGGCCGTTGGGAGACGATGTGATGGATCTTCTCACTCGCCATGGGCTTTTTGAAAGCTATCAGCGGTCGGTCG
>DATNIV010000326.1:0-8513 GCA_035604255.1 Telmatospirillum sp.
GATAGAGAGTCGGCAGCCAGGTGATCAAGCCGTTATTGATCATATAGGCACACACCCATAGGCACCAGATCATCAGGGTCCGTTTGAGATAGATGCCTTCGAACAGTTCACGCCAGTCGCTGCGTGCGGTCGCCTTGGCGCTGAGCAGGCGCACTTTCGGTTCCGGCAGGATGACGCCTCGCCGCGTCAGGCCATCCTCAAGCCCTTGAACGATGACCTCGGCTTCGGCGATCCGCCCCTGGGAGGCCAGCCAGCGCGGCGACTCAGGCATCAGCCAGCGAAGCGGAATGGTCAGTACGGACGGGACCAGGCCGACGATGAACATCGCTTTCCAGCCGTAGACCGGCACAAGGAAATAGCCGGCGGCGCCGGCGAACATCAGGCCGATCGGGAAGATCACTTCATAGAGCAGGAAGAAGCGGCCGCGATTGTGGCTGCCGATGAACTCGTTGATATAAGCGCTCGCCACTGGCACCTCGGCGCCGATGCCCACTCCCTGAAAGAAACGGATTACCAACATGGACAGGCCGCTCCAGGCGAACAGGCAGGTGGCGTCCATTGAGACGAAGAGCAAGATGGTGAATTTGAGCACCGTCAAGCGTCCGACCTTCTCGGCCAGCCAGCCGAACGATACCGCGCCGAAGAGCTGACCGACATAGCTGGCTGCAATGATCATGCCGACCATGGCCGGTGCCAGGCTCCATTCGGTCACGAGTTGTGGCATCGCGAAGGCGATGGCCAGGACCGTGTAAGCGTCGAAAAAAGTGGAGATGCCAACAATAACGCGGATGGCCAGTAGCTTGCGTGAAATCGGAAGACGTTCGATGCGGGCGACCAGCAAAGAATTCGCGCTCTGCCGCTCGGCGGCATCGGTATCATATGCCGTCATGACGTTGTTCTCCCATTATTTTTTTACTGCGATAAGACGATCGCGTTGGTTTATTTTTTTGAATAACTCCGGACGCCAATTTAAATATATCCGGACTTGTGGCAGAGCGACGCATCGCTTTGCCACAAGTCTTTATCTCTTCATGCCGCACGATGGCGTTTCATCTGCCGGCGGTATGAAACGTCTCGACTCGATTATGCAACGCGGCCGAGCCCGGCTGAGCGCATGGCGTCCATGATTTCGACTTCGGCTCCCGGTTCCAGGGGCATCAAGGGCGAGCGAACGGTCGCATGTTCAAGGATGCCGCGCGCAACGAGAGCGTGTTTGAGCGCCACGGTGCCTTCCATGTGCGAACCCCGGTGATAGACGGTTTTGGTCACGGGGAGCAGGCGGTCATGGACGGCCCGAGCGGCCTTGTAGTCCCCGGCCTTGCCGGCTTTGAGCATTTCGAAGAGCGGTTCGGGGGCGATATTGCCATAGCCCACGAGGAGGCCATCGACGTCGAACACGGTGGACAACAGATATTCGTCATGGCAGCTGAGAATCTGCAGATCGGGCCGCTCACGACGGATGACGGGAATCTCGGTATCCCACCGGCGCATGTTGCGCACGCCATTCTTCATCGCGAATACGCCGGGCTGCGCCGATATGTCGAGCAAGGTCTCGAGGTTATAGGTGCATTTGGTGACGTCCGGATATTGGAAAAGGACCAGCGGCAAGCCGCTTTCTTCGTAGACGTGACGATACTTATCCTGTGGCGCGCCTTTCTGATATCCGAACCGCAACCAGCCGTGTGACGGATAGAGCAGACCGGCGGCGGCGCCGGCCTTCACGGCCCGCTTGGCTTCTGCCGCAGCGACGGCGGTGCCTTCCAGGGTGATCCCGGCAATGATCGGGATGGCTCCGTCAACCGATTCAACGAACGCTTCGATCACCTTCGTCTGTTCGTCACGTTCAAGGAATGTGCCCTCTCCAGCGTGACCGAGAACGGTGAGACTCTTCACACCGTCGACGGTGCGGAGCCAGGAGCCTAGCCGTTTGATGGCGGCATAGTCGACAGTGCCATCGCGATTGAACGGCGTAACGGGGGCGGGATTAATGCCTCTGAGATCGATGTTGATGGTCTTCATTCTACGTCCTCCACTTTTTAGAAGATCCGCAAGGGGCGCTTGCGGGGTTAAATTTTCGGAATGCGAAAAAACTTTCGGATAACAAAAAGGTACAATAGGGCCTTTGATGGAGTCAAGACCCACGCGCTTCTTTCATCCTTTTGCCATTGGTCCGCGAGCGCTCGCGAGATAGGCTCATCGTTGGTTGGTATCGGCCGCGGTCGTCCGGCGAAAGCCGAAGCCGCCGGAGGGCGGCGCTGGCGCTTGAAGGCGCGGATGAGGTCTCATCAGCGCACGTTGGTAAAAGGACTTAAGACATGAGCCTGTCGAAAACGGGGCATCTGCATTACGGCCGTAACGATCTCAAGGCGCGGTTGATGGAAGCGCTGAGCGTAGCCGGTCTGTCGGAGAAACGGCTTTCGACACGTGACCTGGCGCCGCTCGACCAATTTCACATTCGCGGCCTCGCGGCGACTGTCGAGCTCGGGGCTGCTGCGGGCATTGGACGGGGCTCGCGGGTGATCGACATTGGGTCCGGTCTTGGTGGACCATCCCGCTATCTTGCGGAAACATTCGACTGCCGTGTCGCGGGCATCGATCTCAGTGCCGCATTTGTCGATGCCGCCACCTATTTGGCCGAGCGCGCCGGTCTTGGCGACAAAGTTGCCTATGATTGCGCGGATGCGCTGGCGATTCCTTACGAGAACGAGCGCTTCGATGTGGCGTGGACCCAGCATGTGTCGATGAACATTGCCGACCGTGCCGGCCTTTATGCGGAGGTCTACCGCGTGCTTCGCTCAGGGGGACGCTTTGCGATCTACGACGTCGTGGCTGGGGATGGCGGACCGTTGCATTTCCCGGTTCCCTGGTCGCGCGCGGCGGAAACGAGTTTCCTGATGACGCCGTCCGCCATGCGGGCGGCGCTGGAGCAGCAGGGCTTCCGGGTCGTCGCCTGGAGCGACGGCACCGAGGCGGGTCTTTCCTGGATCGAAAAGCAGAAGGCCACGGCGCCGGCCTCGGCGACGGCGTCACCGTCCCGACTGGGACTCCATATCGTCATGGGGCCAGAATTTCCCGCGATGACGGCCAATTTTTCCCGTAATCTGCGCGAAGGGCGAGTGGGGTTGATTCAAGCCGTTCTGGAGCGTCCATGACTCTGTCCTGACGTCCACGCCGTTCTGGTTGCCGTCCATAGACAAGCCTTTCCGGTGATTGCGCGGGTTGCTTGCCAGGAGAGGCTTTCTTCCCGCGCCGTCGATGCTATTCTCACGCCTATGATCAGTTCTCAATGTTCGTCGGAACGCTTGTCCGATCCGTCATCCGCCCGTGCGGAACTCCAGCAGATCGCCATTCCTTCGGTGAGCGCCGTCGGCTCTTGCTCTGTCCTGGCGATCGATTTTGAAACGGCTACAGCGTCGCGTGCCAGTCCCTGCGCCGTTGGCTTGTGCTGGCTGGACGAGGGCGCGGTCATTGGACGCGCCTATCGGTTGATTCGTCCGCCGGGCAATGATTTTGCCCCATTCAATATCGCGTTTCACGGGATCGGTCCCGGCGATGTCGCGAACGCGCCGGAGTTTCCGGTGTTGTGGGAGGAGCTTTTGCCCCATCTGCCGGGGGCATTGCTGCTTGCGCACAACGCGTCTTTCGACATCAGCGTTCTGCGCCGGACGCTGGATATCTACGGGTTGCCTTGGCCGGATCTGAGCTATTTTTGCACGATGCTGGGCGCGCGCCGTGTCTGGCCGGACCTTGCCAATCACAAGCTGAACACCGTCGCGCGGCACCTCGGGTTTTCGTTTCGCCATCACCATGCGGGGGAAGATGCCGAGGCTTGCGGTCGCATTGCCGTTGGCCAAATGGCCGCTGTCGGCGTCAAAGATCCCATGATGTTGGCGCCTGCCATCGGCATGCAGTTAGGGCGTCTTCATCGGAATGGGTAACCAACAGAGTGTTGTCCGACGAGGTATGATCTTCATGGATCCGTTCAAGCCATACCAACCCAAGCCAAAGGCCGCGGCGCTTCGCCCGTTGTCCGTTGAGGAGGCCGAGGTCATTGCCTTGAAGGCCGTGGCGTTCATCGCGGGTGACGAGGACTTGCTTCCCCGTCTTTTTGCGCTCACCGGTTGCGGCGCGGATGACCTGAAGTCGCGGATTGCCGACCGGACCTTCTTGGGGGCGGTGCTCGACTTCCTCTTGGCCGACGAACCATCGCTGATTCGCTTCGCCTCGGCAGTCGACCTCGCTCCCGAGGCGCCGATGCTGGCCAGGGCCGTGCTGTCCCCGGATGCGATGGACATGACCGCCTTCGATAATTGAAATACAGGCTAGAGCGCGTTGCGAATAGCTTGAATAGCGCTCTTAAGCCCGAGCGGGTAAGCGGGACAAAAGAGCGGGCACGCAAGTGCAGCAATTTCCATTTTCGTCATGGCCGGGCAGCCGTGGATCAAGTCCGGGCATGACGACTTTGGGTTTTTCTGCACCCGCGTGCCCGGGGTTTTCCCCCACTTACCCCGAGCGGCACATGAGCCATTGAAAAGCGGAGCTTTTTCAGCGTCACGCAAATCTAGAGTGGTTCACGCGAAGCGTAAACCGCTCTCGTTGCGTCAAAAAGGATAATGATGCGCCAGTCCGATCACGCCAACGATGATCAGGTAAATTGCGACGATGTAGTTCAGTAGTTTCGGCTGAACCAGGATGAGGATGCCGCCCACCAGCGCGATGATCGGTTCGAGAAGAAACGCATTCAATGTCATGGGATAGATCCTTATGCGGTGGAGAGACCGTCCGGCTGCTTTGATCGTAACGACGGATCGGGAGAGGAAACGGCAATGTGCTTATTGATGGGGAATCCAGCCCGCACCCGGGTTGAAGGTTGTCATCTTTTGGGCAATCGCCGTGGTGTCGCGGCCGAGGTTCGCCTCGAAGACCACGCTGTCTTGGTTGATCATGAAGGTCATCACGCCTGAATCGCCGTATTTGGCGGGAAAGGCCAGCAGGGCGAAGCCGCCGATCATGTGACCGTTGACGACATAGCTGTAGGCGCCGCCCGACGCATCCGGCCCCTGTTGGCTGAGAATCTTGTAAAAATACCCATGATAGGGCGCGCGTTTTTCAAGAGTGCCTTTTGGGCCGTAGCCCTCGGCTCGGGCTTTCGCGACAAGGGGGCCGATTGGACTCTCATCACCGGCGGACACCGGCCAGTAAAGTCCATTCCGTTTGCCGACATCGCTCATGAGTTTCTGCGCATATTCCAGATAGCCGGTGCCGGTGCGGTCTTTGCTCGCATAGTCATGTTCGGCGTCGGCGATGGCGGCGCAGACCTGAATGGCGTTGAGTTCGTTTCGCCCGATCCGACGGTTGAGAATTTCGTCCACGCCCGCCGCCGTGTCGAAGCGCCAGCGATCACCCTCGGTCACCAGCGGAATTGGAAATGGCCACGCATCGTCGCCGACGATCAGGAGCGCCTTGGTGTCGGACGGCTTTTCGATCTCGTGCTTTTGGGCGTAGTCGGAGACGAATTTCTCGCGGCCCTCCTTGTCGGCAACGGGGTCACCGGAATAGATCAGCCGGCGTCCCATTGGTCCCAGGATCTTCACAAGTTCGGTCGTCTTGTCGGCTTGAGCCGCCGCGACCAGCGCATCCGTCGCTTGCTCGGGCGAGGAGAAAGACAATTGTCGCGGCGCGGCGGCGATCGCGGTCATGGAACCCCCGAGCCAGATGCCGGCGACGACGATGCCGGGCGTCAGAATCCGCAAGAATCGCATGATTCGAGGTGAGCCCTGGTTCACTGTGCCCATAAGGTCCTCGTTCTCTATCCGTTGATCCAGTCGGCCGACGTCTTTAGTGATGTTCTTTTTCACGACCGCCTCCCCTTTGGCCGCCACCGTTGGCGGGTTTACTCCGCTGCTGCTGTTGCTGCTGTGGCGGTGGTCTCTGCGGCGGCGCGACAGCGGGGGGCATGGATTGGCGGCTGGCCTCGCCGCGTTGCGACTGGGCGCGAACGTTGGGGCCGATGCCGAAACTTGAGAAGGCCGGCGCCGTTGGCCGTCGAACAACAGCCGGGGGAGGTGCTCCGCGCGGCGCTTCGGGGGGGCGCTGCTGGACTTGCGGCGCCACCGTCCGGATCTCATTGGCCGGAGGTCGGTTGGAAGACGCCTGGGGAGCCGTGCCATCTGCGCCAGCGCGATGATCGAAGCCGCGGAAATTTCGGCGCGAATCGGCGGTGTTGGCCGGGGACGGCAGGAATTTTTGCTGGACGGCAGGATCGCCATAAGGCACGGCATGTCGATGAGCCGGGTCATGTTGCCATCTGTCTGCGGTGTATTGGGGGCGATTGTCGTGAATGATCGCGTAATTGTTGATCCGGTTGTAACGGTCGGCATCGATATGGATATTGTGGTGGCTCCAATCCCACTGGTTCCACCCCCACAAGGCACCGATGACGCCGACACCGACGCCGAAATAGATGCCGGGGCCCGTCACATAGCCGTAATTCGGCGGAGGCGGGAAATAGACCGGCGGATAGTCGGGATAATCCCAACGGCCATAGACGACTCTCGGGTTGTAATAGGGGACGTAGACGAGCTGGGGATTCGCCGGTTCGATCACGATGGTTTGGCCCTGGGTTGAAACCAGTTCCTGCGGAGTCGACTGCAGCGTTCCGGCCGCGCGCGCCGTGGCGCGCAGACGTTGCACAGAGTCCATGACAGCGGCCTGTTGGGCCAGGAAGGCATTTCCCAGCGCTTGGGTCCAGTCGAGTTTGCTGTCCATCATCTGGAGGATCGACGGAAACGGCACCAAGGATTTGACGCTGGGATCCCAGTTCATCTGCTGGAGCGCGGCGTCGAGTTGATCGCCCCGCAGTGACGCGTTGTGGGGATCGCTGACCCAGCGTGAGGCTTCGACGACCTCGAGGGGGTAGGTCGATGCCATCAGGATCTGGGCAAGCAGGGAATCCGGATAAAGCGCGATCGGCGCGAGGAGTTGGTCGATTTGCCGCGGTGGATAGGTCACCGCAGGATTGTCCTGCGGTGTGGGCTGGGCCGCCGCTTCCGGTAGATATCCCCCTGCGATCAGGACCATGAGGCTGAGACCGCAAGCCGTGATACGGATCAGACCGGCCTTCATTTCAGATGCCTCCAAATTTTCGGAGCGTCAAAGGACGGTCCCACAGTATCGATTTGGATAGCCACTCGAATTTTGCCAGATTCGGTAATGAACCTGGCAAAATTAAGGCCGTTTAAGGCTGCGAGTGCTTGTCGTTGTTCAGTTCTTGATCCGGCTGATCTTCGTTCCCTCAAGACTGATGCCGATCATCAGCCCTTGCTGATCGAAAATGAACGCATAGGCGTCATCCTTCAGCGTTGAACTGGAAAGGTTCTTGGCGACGCCCTCGTTGACGACGACCACCGTCGGGCCGACGCCGATTTCCCATCCGGCGGACCGTCCGATGTAGTTTTCCGCCTTTTTGGACATCAGGAACACGGCATATCCGTAAGACTGTGCGCCGGCCTGCAGGCCCCAGGATCCGGTAAAGGAATTATAGTAGCCGTCGATGTTCGATCCCCGTTTCAGCTCGCCCTCGCCGTAGGCCGCACCGAACACCAAGCCCGCTTTGACGATATTCGGGAAAACGAGCACCGCCCGGGCCTTCTTTGAAATATCCGCGGCAATCGGACTGCTTTTGTAAAGCATCTGAAGAGCCTGATCGGAATCTCTGTTGATGTCTTCTGCCGCCGCTGCGTTTGCGCGGACGACGATCGCCGACGATACAAGAGTTGCCGTGGCGAGCGATGTCGCCAAAAAGATGCCTCGAACGTTCATCATGGTGCATTCCTATGTGGAGCGTTACGCAAGATCCCGTTCCGCAGGTCGGCGGTCGGGCCATTCGGTCATGGATGTCGGCGAGACTCTTCTGGCGCAGAGGAGAACCGGGCGGTCTCAAGGGACGACCGATGGCCATCGGTTCCGACATCTGAATAACTGTTTCAGCATAGCCAGTCGGAAACCCGACGCGATAGACTCGGAAATTACTCAGAGTCGGCATTCGTATATTGGCGAAAGGCCTTCCTTATGAAATAAAGAACAGGCTTGTACCCCGAATGATTTCGGCGTTTTTAAACGCGCGTGCCGAAGATCGTGCCGATTCCGGCTGTTACCGCCATGGCGAAGGCGCCCCAGAATGTGACCCGGATCGCGGCCTTCAGCATGCTGGCGCCGCCCATTCTCGCTCCGATGAGACCCAGCAGCGCGAGAAACATCAGAGATGCGGCGGAAACGATCTCTACCACCACATTGATCGGCGTCGCCAGGGCCATCAACAGCGGAAGGAGCGCGCCGATCGAGAAGGCCGCGGCCGAGGTGAGAGCCGCCTGGATGGGGCGCGCCGCCGTCGTTGACGATATCCCAAGTTCATCGCGGGTATGGGCGGCCAGCGCATCATGGGCCATCAGTTGTTCGGCGACTTGCCGCGCGAGCGTCTTGTCCAGGCCGCGCGCGGCGTAAATCTCGGCCAA
>DATNIV010000327.1:0-3014 GCA_035604255.1 Telmatospirillum sp.
TCGCTTCCATCTGGCGGAGGAGCGCGTTCATCTCCGTCCCGTTGAGCTTTCGCCCGGCCCTGACACTGGTATGGCAGGCCATGGTCCCGCAAACATGGGCCAATCGATCTTGGAGCGCCAGCGCCTCCCCCCACTCCGCCAGTTGATCGGCCAGATCGCGCACCAGGCCTTTCACATCGCAATCGCCCAGCAAGGCGGGAACCTCGCGCACCACCACGGCGCCGGGACCGAAAGACTCGAGGGTCAACCCCAACGCGGCCAGATCGTCCGCACGAAGCAGAAGCCGGGCGCAGGCGGTTTCCTCCATTTCGACGACTTCGGGAATCAACAGTCCTTGGCGCGCGATGCCGCCCGCGGCGATTCCATCCTTCATGCGTTCATAGACCAGCCGCTCATGCGCCGCATGCTGATCGACGATGACAAGTCCGTCCACGGTCTGCGCGATGATATAGGTGTCATGCACTTGTCCGCGCGCAACGCCAAGGGGGTAGGACTCCATCGATTCGCCGGCCGAGTCCGCCGGATCGGGCGCGAAGGGCCGTCCCTCGGGCGCCGCATCGGAAAATCCCAAGGGCGCCTGGGATGCCGCCGCCAGAGTGAAATAGCCTTGCGGCGGCTGGAACGAAGAGTGGCGGCTGTACCCAGCACTTCCGCCATGCGTTGGCAGATGCGCGGAGGGGGGACGGAAGGCGCCAAGCGCTCCCAGATCGCCGGAGGGTCCAGCGGCGCGATGCCCTGCCCCAGCCAAGGCATGTTTCAAAGAGCCGACGATGAGCCCGCGCACCAGCCCCTGGTCGCGAAACCGCACTTCCGCTTTGGCCGGATGCACATTGACATCCACCGCATCGGGCGGCAGATCGAGAAACAGCGAAACCACCGCATGGCGGTCATGCGCCAGAACATCTTGATAGGCCGCTCGGACAGCGCCCCCCAGCAACCGATCGCGCACCGGCCGGCCGTTGACGAACAGATATTGCGCCGCGGACGTCGCCTTGTTGAACGTCGGCAAACCGATTCGCCCCGACAGATGGATCCCCTCGCGATCGGCCAGAACCTCGATGGAAGCCGGACCGAAGTCCCGTCCCAACACGGCGATCAACCGTTCCAACCGGGCCGTCTCGTCATCGCCGCCACAGGCAGGCAATTTCAAAATCGAACGCCCTTCGTCGGCGAGGCTGAAGGAGACACGCGGATGCGCCATCGCCAACCGTTCCAGCACCTCGCGAGCATGGATCAATTCCGTTCGCGGATGTTTGAGAAATTTAAGACGGGCTGGCGTCGCGAAAAACAGATCCCGTACTTCGACCCTTGTCCCCGGCGGGTGAGCCGCCGGTTCGGGCGCCCCCTTCACCCCGCCTTCCACCAACACGGTCCATGCGCTATCCGCCCCGCGCGGCCGACTGGTTAACCGCAAGCGCGCCACCGAACCGATGGATGGCAAAGCCTCGCCGCGAAACCCCATATGGCGAATATGGGCGAGATCATCATCGGGCAGCTTGGAGGTGGCATGACGCTCCAGCGCCAGGCTCAACTCGTCGGCCGTCATCCCGCAACCATCGTCGGTCACCGAGATCAAGGCCTGCCCGCCCTCGGCCAGAATCACGTCGACACGCGACGCACCAGCGTCGATGGCGTTCTCCACCAGTTCCTTGACCGCCGAAGCCGGCCGTTCGACGACCTCGCCGGCCGCGATCTGATTGACCAAATTGGACGGCAGAAGACGAATGGGCATCGGGGAAATCACCAATTTGCGACAGGAGCGTCAAGATAGCGGCGGAACGGCACCGGCGATAGCGCTTTCACCGATGCCGTCATTGCGCGTTCCCCACCGGCGGAGCGCCGCCCCACCCTGGACGCATTTATCGTTTTACGGCTCTTTAGCGCAATGCCTTGTAATGAGCGATCAGACCATTGGTCGAACTGTCATGATCGGTCACCGGCGACGGTCCGGCAAGCTCCGGCAGGATTACCTTGGCCAATTGCTTACCCAACTCGACACCCCATTGGTCGAAGCTGTTGACCTGCCAAATCACGCCCTGCACGAAAATCTTATGTTCGTAAAGAGCGATGAGCCGCCCGAGAGTCCGGGGGGTCAATTCGGCATAGAACAACGAATTGGTCGGTCGATTTCCGGAAAACACCCGGTGCGGGATGGCTGCCTCCAGCGTCTCTCCCGACAAACCCTGCCGGCCGAGTTCGCCGCGCACGATATCGGCCGACTTGCCAGTCATCAAAGCTTCGGTCTGGGCGAAGAAATTGGACAGCAGCAACGATTGATGATCGCCGATGGGGTTCTGAGAGCGCGCCGCCGCCAGAAAATCGGCCGGCACCAGACGCGTTCCCTGGTGGATCAATTGATAGAAGGCATGTTGCCCATTGGTGCCGGCCTCACCGAACAGCACCGGCCCCGTCTGATAGTCGACCGGTGCGCCGTCTCTTGTGACGCTCTTGCCATTGCTCTCCATATCGGCCTGCTGAAGATAGGCCGGAAAGCGGTGCAGATATTGATCATAGGGCAGAACGGCATGGGTTGTGGCGCCGAAGAAGTCGATATACCAGACCCCCAGCAACGCCAGAACCACCGGCATATTGGCGGACAGCGGCGCGGTGCGGAAATGCTCATCCATGTCGAAGGCGCCGGCCAGCAGCTCTTCGAAACGAGTAAACCCGATGGAAATGGCAATCGACAAGCCGATGGCGGACCACAGCGAATAGCGCCCCCCCACCCAATCCCAGAAAGCGAACATATTGTCGGTATCGATGCCGAAGGCGGCGACGGCCTCGCGATTGGTCGAAAGAGCGACGAAATGCCGCGCCACCGCGTCCTCTCCCAGCGCGGCGACCGTCCAGGCCCGCGCCGTTCGCGCATTGGCCAGGGTTTCCTGCGTGGTGAACGTTTTCGACGCGATGATGAACAGCGTTGTCTCAGGCCGACACCGCTTCAGCACCTGATGAATATGACTGGCATCGACATTCGAAACGAAATGGCTGGTGAGTCCCTCCTGCGCGAAGGG